>CAIQPA010000213.1 GCA_903873545.1 uncultured delta proteobacterium | reverse complement strand
CGAGACCAGCAGCGCGCCGCCATCTGCGCGGCTGCCGCGGGTGAGTCTGAGGCCGGAGATCGACACGGTCCCAGCGCTCACGGAGAGCAGACCGAAGGCGGTGGCGCTCGTCCGGTCTACGGTGAGCACATCAGCACCTGGGCCAAGGATCTGAACGTTGGAGCTGATCGCGGGCAGCGCAGTCGCCTGCGAGAGCACCAGCGTACCGGAGAGGCCGCGGAGGTCGATGATGTCGTCGCCTGGGAGCGCGTTGGCCGCGGTGATGGCCTCACGCAGCGAGGTGGGGGCGGCAAGGTTCACCGCAGGGTCGAGCAGGGTATCGACCGTGATGGTGGCAGCTCGTCCGGCTGCGGGCACGACGAGTGCCAACGCCAGAACCAGCTGAAACAGGGCCGCTCGGAGCGAGGATGCGCCCAAGGCGCGGGGCAAAAAGATGGTCGGCATCGCCAACTCCGTCGAGAGAAGAACCGATGCCGACCCGCTATTGCTTCGTTGATTTGGAGGCAAGTAGGCGGCGCAGTGCCGCCAGCCACACTACGGGCAGGCGCCCGCGGCGGTGGTAACCGTGTAGTCGCCGGGGCCGCCGTCAACGATGATGTAGGAGACCACACCCGGCTGAAGCGCCACGGTCATCGATGCCGTCGAGCCCGTGCCGTTGACGCAATCCTGCTCACCAGCACGCTGGGTGCAGGTGTCGTCGCGGTAGTGGAGGATCGGCGTGAACCCCGTCGCGTTGACCGTCACGCAGAGGTCCGAAGCAGTGGTGACCGGGGCAGCGACGGTCCAGATCTGCTCGGGTGTTCCGCCACCGCCGCAGTTGCCCGTGCGGTTGGAGCCAACGTCTTGGATGGTGCCCGTGTTGGCTGCCGCGAGGTTGAGGATCAGCGGAATCGTGCAGGTACCGGCGAAGGGCGCGCAGACAGGGTCGGCCGCGCAGTCGGTATCATTGCAGTCGGTGTTGCCGTCGTTGTCGTTGTCGCGGCCGTCGTTGCAGATGGTCTCCGGCGGCGGGATGCAGGCAGGGTCTGCATCGCAGTCGTTGTCATTGCAGTCCGTGTCGGTGTCGCCGTCGTTATCCAGACCGTCTGTGCACAGCGTCTCCACCCGGACGGTGCAGGCACCCTCGGCGATGGTGAGACGGTAGTCACCCGTGCTGTTTTCGAAGCCGTCGACGAAGAGGTAGACAGGGGTGCCGGCTGTCACATTGAGTTCGATCTCCGACTGCTGGCCGAGCGTGTCGTCGTTGCAGTCAATGTCGCGGGCGCCGCCGCAGGTGGTCCGAGCATAGAGCACGGTGTCGAAGGCCGAACCGATCGTGTTGATGCAGACGGTGCCGGTGGCCGGGGGGTTGAAGCGCCAGACCGCCTCGGGCGCCGCAGAGCGTTGGCAGCCGGGATCGTAGTTGTCTGCGAGGGCGTCGGTCAGCCCGAAGAAGGAGCCGTAACCATCCGTGATGTTGGGGTCTGCGCAGGTCTGCTCGGCGATGGCGCAGCCGGGCGTGGCGATGCACTCCGGATCGTCGCAGTCGATGAGGCCGTCGCCATCGTTGTCGGCGGAGTCGTCGCAGATCTCGAGGGTCGGACAGGCGATATCGCCGAGGCAGTCGAGGTCGAAACAGTCGATGTCGTTGTCGCCGTCGTCGTCGATGCCGTTATCGCAGAGCGCCTCGGGGAGGCAGATCGGGAAGGTGAAGCAGTCGGTGTCGTCGCAATCCACGAAGCTATCGCGGTCGTTGTCGATGCCGTCCTCACAGTCTTCAGGCGCGATGATGCAGGCCGGATCGGCATCGCAGTCGGTGTCGGCGCAGTCGGTGAAGAGGTCAAAATCGTTGTCGAGGCCGTCGGTGCAGTTCTCGCGGGTACGTGCCGGGCAGGCGCCGGCAGAGAGGGTCAGCGCGTAGCTGCCCGAGGCCCCGGTGAAGCCGTCAACGAAGAAGAAGTACTGCTGGCCGGCGACGGCCGTGAAGGCGAGCTGGCTCTGCTGACTGAAGGTGGCGTCGTCGTTGCAGGCCACTTCTGAGGCCGCATCGGTGCAGGCCGTGCGCACATAGAGGACAGTGTCGTAGGAGGAGCCAAGGGTGCGGGCGCAGAGGGTGCCGCCCGCCGTCGGGGTGAAGGAGTAG
The DNA here is from genome assembly GCA_903873545.1 of uncultured delta proteobacterium. GTDB lineage: Bacteria > Myxococcota_A > Bradymonadia > REDH01 > REDH01 > CAIWGR01. The sequence goes on along the minus strand of CAIQPA010000213.1, from coordinate 21,950 downwards.
ACCGTCTCGGGGCCGTCGCTCACGGCGCAGCTACCTGCCTGGTTGTCGGCGAGCGTCGAGGTGGCGCCCGTGCGGCTGCCGAAGGGCCCGAAGAGGTTGGGGCTGGTGCAGAGCTGGGGGCCGACAGGGCAGGCCGGGTCGGCCGAACAGTCTGGGTCGCCGCAATCGATGAGGCGGTCGCCGTCGTTGTCGGCGAGGTCGTCGCAGATCTCGCTGGAGGGTGCGCAGGAGGGGTCGGACGAGCAGGCGACGTCGCCGCAGTCGGTGAAGCCGTTCCGATCGTCATCGATGCCATTGCCGCAGATCTCGGGCCCAACGAGGCAGCTCGCGTCCGCGGCGCAGGCGCCGTCGGCACAGTCGATGCGGCCGTTGCCATCATCGTCGAGGCCGTTGCCGCAGATCTCGGGGCCCACGACCACGCAGCCGGGGTCGGTCGAACAGGCCGCATCCGCACAGTCGATGCGGCCGTTGCCGTCGTCGTCGATGCCGTTGTCGCACACCTCAAGCGAGATGACGACGCAACCGGGCTCGCTCGCGCAGGCGGCGTCGGCACAATCGGCAAGGCCGTTGCCATCATCGTCGGTCCCGTTGCCGCAGATCTCCGCCAGAACCACGCAGCCCGGCTCCGACGAGCAGATCGGGTCGGCGCAGTCGGTCAGGCCGTTGCGGTCGTCATCGATGAGGTTGGCGCAGACTTCGCGGCTGACGATGGCGCACGAGGCGTCGGCAGCGCAAGAGGCGTCGAAGCAATCGACGAGCCCGTTGTTGTCGTCGTCGATCCCGTTGGTGCAGAGCTCGATGCCCTCGCAGCCATCGGGCGTGCCGTCGCCATCGGTGTCGATGCGATCATCACCGGAGGCGCAGATGTCGTCCTGATCGCAGATGGTATCGCCATCCGCATCAGCGCAGGTCGCCTCGCAGGAGCCCGAGGCAGGAATGCAGGCGGCACGATCAACGCCGTCGACCGTGGTGGGCGAGCAGACAAATCCGTCACCGCAGCCGCCGGCGGCATCGCAGTTGGCAAGGCAGGCGGTGGAGGTGCCGATGGTGGCGCAGAGTGGCGCAACCGAGCCGCAATCCGCAGAGGCCGCGCAGGCCGCGCAGGCCGCGCCGCTTGTTACCGAGCAGTCGGCGTCGCAGCCGTCACCATTGGTCGTGTTGCCGTCGTCGCAGGCCTCGCCGATTTCGCGGACGCCATTGCCGCACGAGGTCTCAACCGTACCCGACCCGTCCGTTGAGGTGTCGGCCGTGGCGTCGCCCGTGGTGTCGGACGAGCCGCCACCCGAGCCGCCGCTATCGACCTGCGTGGGGTCGATCCTCGCGCCGCCGCCGGCGTTGGTGCCGCAAGCGGCGAGCCAGGAGAAGAGGAGAACTGCGCCAGTGCTTGCGCCGGCCCGACAGAGAAGGAGGGGAACCCGAGAGGACATGAAGACTCCGACGACATGGTGAGGGGGATCACCTCCTCATTGGAGCCTCATGACAACTTTTGTGCAATCAATCGGAGAAAATGTTTCTCCCGCCCGACTGCTAGGGGCAGGCGCCGATGTTCACCGACAGGTCATAGGCTCCGGCGCCACCGTCGAGCGAGTCGACGAAGAGAGACAGGGTGTCGCCAGGGCCGACCGTGACCTCCAGGCTGGCCGACAGGCCATCAGCCGAGGGGCTACAGGCGAGCTCTGCGTCGGGAGCGCCGCAGGTCGAGGTGCCGTAGTAGAGCACGGGGCTGAAGGCGTCGCTCCGGACCGTGACACAGGCCGCAACATTGAAGGGGAGCGGGAAGGCTAGGTCGAGACCCCAGACCTGCTCGTTTCCGTCGAGACCTCCGCAGCTACCGGCAGCGACGTTGGCACCCTCGGCCAGATTTCCAGCATTGGCCCCGAAGGGATTGAGCGTCAGCGGGGCGTCGCAGGTCCCAACGGGCGGCACGCAGAGGGTGGAGGCGAGGCAGTCGGTGTCGTCGCAATCGATCGCACCATCACCGTCGTCGTCCAGGCCATCTCCGCAATCGAGTTCGTTCGCAGGCAGCGCGCAGGCAGGGTCAGCGTCACAGTCCGGGTCGGCGCAGTCGATGGCGCCGTCGCGGTCGTTGTCGACGACGTCGGTGCAGCTGGTCTCGGTCGCGGGGACGATGCAGGCGACGTTGCCAGCACAGTCGCTGTCGGCGCAGTCGGCACGACCATCGCGGTCGTTGTCGATGCGGTCGGTGCAGGCGGTCTCCCCTACCACGCTCCCGCAGGCGCCGCCGGTGATGTTGAGCCGGTAGGTGCCGCCGAGCGCTGCGAAGCCATCCACCATCAGGAAGACATCGACGCCCGCGGTCACGGTGAACTGAACCTGCGAGGTCAGACCGCCGGTGTCATCGTTGCAGGCAAGGTCGGTCCCTGTGCCACCACAGCTGTTCCGCGCAAAGAGAACTGTGTCGTAGGTCGAGCCGGCTGTCGTCACGCAGATGAGGCCGCTCTCGGGCGGCGTGAAGCGCCAGACCGCCTCGGGCGCCGTCGAGCGGGAGCAGGATGGCACATTCTCGTTCGCCAGGCGCGATGTCAGGCCCGAGTAGCGGCCGTAGGTGGTCGCAACATTCGGAGCCGCGCAGGTCTGCGAGACGGTCACGCAGTTGGGAGCGCCGACACACTCGTTGTCTGCGCAATCGACGAGCGTGTCGCTGTCGTTGTCGATGCCGTCGGCGCAGAGTTCGAAAACAATGCAGCTCGCCGAGCCGAAACAGTCGGTGTCGAAGCAGTCGACGGCGCCGTCGCCGTCATCGTCGGTCCGGTTGGTGCAGTTGGTCTCCGGCGGCCGGATGCAGAGCGGGTTGGCCGTGCAGTCGCTATCGGCGCAGTCGGTCGCGCCGTCGCGGTCGTTGTCGAAGAGGTCGTTGCAGACCTCCGCGCCAGGCGGCAGGCAGGCGGCGTTGGCGGCGCAGTCGGTGTCAGCGCAATCGAGAGCCCCATCCCGATCATTATCGACCCGGTCGGTGCAGACCTCGGCGGAGCTGATACAGGTGCTGGTGGAGAAGCAGTCGGTGTCGGCGCAGTCCGCAAAGAAGTCCGAGTCGTTGTCGATGCCGTCGGTGCAGTTTTCAAAGCCGAGCGGAGGGCAGGCGCCCTCCGTCACGGCGAGCACGTAGCTGCCGGTCGCGCCGCTGACGCCATCCACGAAGATGAAGTAGGTCTGTCCGGCAACGGCGCTGAGCGAGATCTCGCTCTGCTGGTTGCGACCATTGTCGTTGCAGGTGATCTCCGATGCGGCGTTGGCGCAGCTGCTCCGGGCGTAGAGCAGTGTGTTGAAAGAGGAGCCGCGCGTGCGCATGCAGACGGTTCCTGTGGAAGGCGCGGTGAAGGCGAAGACGGCCTCCGTGCCGCTGCTATCGGCGCAGCTGCCGGCGGCGCTGCTCGTGCCGGAGGAGGTGGCGCCGGTGCTGACGCCGAAGTCGGTGATCGCGATGGGTGCGACGCAGCTCTGAGGACCGGTCGGGCAGGCGGGATCGGCAGCGCAGTTGGTGTCGCCGCAGTCGATGCGCCGGTCGCCATCGTTGTCGATCAGGTCATCGCAGATCTCCGTGGAGGGTAGGCAGCTTGTCGTGCCAATGCAGGCCGGATCGGCGCAATCCGCGAGGCCGTTGCGGTCGTCGTCGCGACCATTTCCGCAGATCTCCGCCGCGACAACGCAGCCTGGCTGCAGCGCGCAGTCCCGGTCGGCGCAATCGGTTAGGCCATCGCGGTCGTTATCGAGCAGGTCGTTGCAGATTTCGGTGCCGACACAGGCATCGGTGCCGCTGCAGGTGGGGTCAGAGCAGTCCACAAACCCGTCGCGGTTGTTGTCGAAGCCATCGTCGCAGATCTCTACCAAGAGGCAGTTGCGGTCGCCCGCGCAGTCCGGGTCTGCGCAGTCAGCGCGGCCGTCGAGGTCGTTGTCGAGGAAGTCGTTGCAGAGCTCCGTCGATGCGCCGCAGTCAGGGATGCCGAAGCAGAAGGGGTCGGCGCAATCGATGAGGCCGTTGCCGTCGTCATCAAGCCCGTTCACGCAGTTCTCGAAGACGCCGACGCACTCCCCCAAACCCACACAGACCGGGTCGGCACAGTCGATGAGCCCGTTGCGATCATCGTCAACGCCGTTGATGCAGACCTCGCCGCCCGTCACGCACCTCGGATCGCGGAAGCAGTCCGGATCGACGCAGTCGACGAGCAGATCGCCGTCGCCGTCCACGCCGTCGCCGCACTCCTCGAAGCGGTTGCAGGCGAGCGACCCTGCGCAGATCAGGTCCTCGCAGTCGACACGGCCGTCACCATTGTTGTCGATGCCGTCCGTGCAGTTCTCAGACAGGCAGCCCGGCTGGAAGGAACAGCCGATGTCGTCACAGTCGATGAGGCCGTCGCCGTTGTTGTCTACCCCGTCCGTGCAGATCTCCGTGCCGCTGTTGCGGCAAAGGTCCGAGGTCGCGCAGTCGGGGTCAAAGCAGTTCACAAAGCCATCGAGGTCGTCGTCGGCGAAGGTCTCGCAGATCTCGGCCAGTCCGGTGCAGCCCGGCAGACCGACGCAGAACGGGTCGGCGCAGTCGACGAGGCCATCGCGGTTGTTGTCGATGAGGTCCTCGCAGTTCTCCACCCCCTCACAACCCCGCGCCCCGGCGCAGTTGTCGTCGGTACAATCCACGAAACCGTCGAGGTCGTTGTCGAGAAGATCGTCGCAAATCTCGGGGCGCTCGCATGCGTCCGGAACGCCGTTTCCGTTGCTGTCGGCCCGGTCGTCACCTGCAGCGCAGATGTCGTCGGGCGCACAGATGCCATCGTTGTCAGCGTCATCGCAGCCGCGGAAGCAACCGTCCGCAGGCACACATACTTGCGGTGTGGAGGGCGACACCTCTCCTGCAAGCGGCACGGTCTGACAGACAAAGCCGTCCGCACAGGCGCCATCGGCGTCGCAGGGAGCAAGGCAGAAGGCCGGCCGACTTAGCTGCACACAGACCGAGGTCGGAGCGCTGCACTCCGTAGAGATGGCACAAACGGCGCACTCAGTTCCGGGTGTCACCGTACAGTCGGCCTCACAGCCATCGCCGCCGGAGCCGTTGCCATCGTCGCAAGCTTCACCCGTCTCCCAGAGACCGTTGCCGCAGCCCGGAGAGGGAATCGTGGTGTCGCCACTGCCGTCTGCGCTCGAGGAGCCATCACTGACCGAACTGTCCGCGCCGGAGTCCTCATCGCCGCCGACCACACCTACGGCGGTAGGCGTCGTGCCGCAGGCCGCCAGCAGCGCCAGCGCGAGACCCGAAGCGAGGAGGGATAGGCGAAGGGAGGTAACAGCCTCCAACGGCTTCAGCATGGGACACTCCAAAAGCAAACAGGCGAATCGCGCCGCCTGACCTACTCGCCCGTTTCGGCGTCGGAGGCAAGTAGCGCGACCCGCGAAGGGCCGACCTGCTAGAGGAGCGGCAGCAGGTTGTAGGTGTTGAGATCGAAGTCGTAGATGCCGTAACGGCCGGCCGCGAAGTAGGCGCGGTCGCCGGCGATATCGATCTTCTGCGGCCAGCCCGCCGTCGGGAAGTAGGCCTGCGGGAAGGGGTTCGCGGGCGCGTCGAGGTTGACGACCATCAGACCGCCCGGGACCTGGAAGAGTGCGCGGCCATCCTGCGCGCCGCTGAGCGTGGCCCACGCGTCGACATCAACCGAGGCCAACTCGCGCAGGCTCACGTCGAAGATGGAGAGTTTCTGCATATCGCTACCAGTGCCGCCCGAGGTGACGGTGCTCCACCACGAATCGCGGTGGCTGACCAGCAGGTTGCCACGGCCGTCGAGCTGCACGGCCTCAACCTGCTGGTCGGGGAGCCGGAGCCGGTTCATGAGGTAGGCGCTGCCTTCGAACAGGCGGACGCGGGCGAGAGAGGTCTCGATGATGGCGTCGCCGTAGACGGTGTCCTGCGTGAAGAGGTAGTCGCCCGCGACATCGAGGACCTGGCCGGGAACATTCACACCCGCAGACAGAATCGGAGCAGAGGGCTGCGAGAGGTCCAGCTTGCGGAAGAAGTAGCGAGCGTAGGGGCGGGGGTCGCCCTCGACGTCGTAGGGAACCTTGTAGGAGTAGTAGAGCGTATCGCCCTCGGCGACGGTGGCCACGCCCTCCTCGCCGGACGACATCTCAAGGACCGGCTCAAGCACGGGGTTGGAGGGCTGCGCGAAGTTCACCACGAAGGCCCGGTAGCGGTTCCAGTAGCGGAACTGCTCGTTGTCGTAGCAGCTGGTCGAGACGGCCACCTCGGCGGCATCGACCTCGGTGCAACTGTACGAGCTGTCGGCGTCGTAGCCGCAGCGGTAGTAGGCGCCTGTGCAGACGGTCTCACCAGCCTCGTTGGTGTTGCAGGTGCGGCCGCCCGAGAGCCACTCGCAGGAGGCGAGGTCTTCGGAGCTGCAGCCAGGCGACGCGGTGGCAGTGGGGTAGCTGTTGCAGGTGTGGACCATGCCGAGCGACTCCTGCTCCTGCGTGGAGCGGACGAAGGTGAGCGCCTTGGAGGTGGCGTGGGTGCGGCTGAGGAGGGAGGTGCCGTACCAGCCGCGACCGCAGTCCATGCAATCGACCATGCCGGGGCCGCCCCAGTAGCCGCCGTAGGTGTCGGCGGGGATGGCGTCGGTCTCGAGGGTGCCGAGCGCGAGCGGAGCAGTCGGATTGGTGAGGTCGAAGGCCTTCAGCGTGGTTGTCGTGCTGTAGTAGGGGTACTCGGGCAGGCTCTCGTAGGCGGCCGAGACAACAACCAGGAGGTTGCCGACCCGCTCAAGCTGCGCGCCCGAGGGGACTTCGAGCGTGGCAACTGCGGCACCGAGGTCGATGCCGGCCGACAGCGGCACGATCTCCACGCGGGCATCGGGACGGACGCCGCGGCTGGCATACCACCAGGAGGCCGCGCCGTTGTCGATGAGGCGGACGCCGTAGTCGCCGAAGACCAGCGAGCCTGTCGCGTTCGGAGCCAGCTCCACGCGGCCGAGCTCGGCAGGGTTGTTCGGATCGGAGGTGTCGTAGGTCGAGAGCTCCTCTTCGCCGAGGTTGGCAGTAGTGTCATTCGCGGCGAGGAAGGAGCGACGAACGGGGTTGCCCTCGTTCATGACGCCGCGGCGGGTCAGTGTGTTGTTCGAGAAGGTGAAGATCTGCACCGCCGACTGGTAGGTGGTGTAGGCCGAATCCCAGCCCGAGTAGGGGAGCAGCACGAGGCCGGTCTCCGTGACGCCGCCGGAGCCCTCCACGGAGACAACATCCTCGAGGACCGAGAAGGCGCGGTCATCCCAAACGGCCTCTGACCAGCTGTTGTTCGCAGAGACCTCGTCGCGGCTGATGAGCGGCTCCGGGTTGCTGAGGTCGTCGATGTCGTAGAGGCTGACGGCCATCGTCGTACCGCCCACGTCGTTCATGCCGATGCCGATGAGGCGACTGTCGTTGAAGACGGGGCGGAAGTAGTTGTTCCAGCCCGAAACGATGTACTCCGCGCGCTCGGTGATGATGCCGTCGGGTGCGACCTCGAAGGCGTGGAAGGGGTCGACCCGCAGGTAGGTGACGAAGAAGGCCTTGTTGCCGAGGAAGAGCGAGGCGAAGAGCTGCTGACCGTCGCCGAAGGAGGCCTCGTCGATGGGCAGGAGGCTTCCGAGGTCGGTGGCGTTCCAGGTCTGCACATGGTTGGCGTTGGTCCCACCGCCCCAGGTGCGACCCGAGACAACACGCAGCACGCCCTCGTAGAGGTCCATGTTGTACTTGTTCCATACCTGGCCCGAGACCTCGACCTCGTCGCCGGCGATCATGTTGCCGGCCGGGTCGGAGATGTCGACGACCGAGACGGTGCTGTTCGGCGACGAGCCCGACCAGGAGAAGCGCGACACCAACAGGGCCTCAGTGGTCGCCTGGAGCGCGGCGACGTAGCCGCCGAGGTTGAGTTCCGACTTCGGGATGATGGCCGCGCCGCTCACATCGAAGCTCTTGAGAACTGTCCGGTTCTCCCACTGCACGGTGCCGTCGGGCTGGTCGAAGTTGCCGTACTCGTTGGCGGCCACATAGAGCGCGGCGACATCGCCTTCACGGGTCAGGCGGCTCGTCTGGATGAAGCCGGGCACGAAGGCGCGGCCGAGCTCGACCGGGTTGAGCGGGTCGGAGAGATCGACGGAGAGGACGAGGCCGCCCTCCTGAGTCTCGACACGGATATCGCTCCGGTTGCCGTAGTAGCCCCGCCAGTTGTTCATGAGCACGAAGGCCCGGTCGCCGACGACATACATCTCGACGGGGGTGCCGGTGATGGGCAGGCGGGAGATGACGGTGGGCTCCTCGAGGTTTGCGATGTCGATGACCTGCAGGCCCCGGTAGCTGTTGAGGTTGAGGATCTTCTGGTCGGCGAGAACGCGGTAGATGTCGCCCTCCTCCACGGTCCGTGTGGTCCCGCCGCCAGCGTCATCCGTCGGTGCGCCGGTGCCGGCATCGAGGGACTCATCACCCCGATTGGCTGCCTGGTCGCCGGCCGCGCCCTCCGCGGAGACGAAGCTGGAAGGGTTCCGCACAAAGTCTGCGCCGGAGCCCAGCGCCTCTTCGTCGTTGACGATGGGCGCATCTGCCGAGTCGGAGGCGCAGCCCGCAGCGAGCGCAATGAGGAGCGGGAACAGTGAGGCGCCAAGCAGCTTGAAACGGTCGAGGGGAGCATGCATGGGAGAACTCCGGAGGGATGCGTGGGTGTCGCGGCAGATAGAGCAAATCCCGTGCCAGTCAACCGATCGGCGAAAATCGCTCACGCCAGCCCCCGTCGCTACTGCAGGCGCTTCCAAGAGACCGGCGCGACAGCCAACTGACCGTCACACGCCGTCAGAATTCTGAAGCGCGATTCGCCACAAATCCGGTGCGCTCCCCAACCCTAGGGCGCCGCCACCAGCGCCAGCTGCATGCCGCGCGCAAGGTTGAAGACAAGTTGGCTCTCCACCTGGGCCGGCCCCTGGAGCGCGAAGTCGATGCCGTCGAACATCGCCGCGGGGTCGAGCGTTACCGTCACGGTGAGCTGCTCGCCCGAGCGAAGCGTGAAGAGCGGCGCTTCGGATGTCGCGGCGATCTCCGGCAGGTCCACGCGGGTTCCAAGCGTCGTAGCCAGCGAGAAGGGGACCGAAGCCTCACCACCAGGGGGCGTATAGCGGCCCGAGATGACCATGCTCTTGCCCAGCAGCGAGGCGCCGCCTCCCGACCCTTCGATGTCTGCGTCGGCCGGGCTCGAAGCATAGCGCACCTGGCAGTAGTCACCGGCCGGCGGCGTGAGCTGCCCGAAGAGGGTCGCTGCACCAGCACCGAGCAGGTCCCGGGGCTGCGCCGACCCACCCGCACGATAGAGGGTCGGGGTGACATGGGCAGCAGCGGTACCGCCGACGAGCCGCCAGAAGAGCGAGGCCGATGCTTCGCAGGGCCTCAGCTCGATGCTTGCCGATACCGTCACCCAGCGGTCGAGTTCAACGCGATAGCCGAGGTCGTTCACCACCACCGGCGGGACGTCAAGCGGTGCGTGCGCCACCAACAGGTCGACGACCGAGGGCTCCAGCGGCACTTCGGTGGGCTCGTCACAGGCTGTCAGCCAGAGCCCGCCAATCAGGCACAACCAGACCCGCCTCATTGTCCCGACCCCTCTGCTGCGAAGGGATCCGAAAGGGCCGGGTTGGTGAGAAAGGACTCATCACTCAGCGCCTTAAGGAAGGCGACCAGGTCGGCCTTGCCCTGATCCGAGATGGCAAAGCCGCGAACGAAGCCATCCTTGTAGGGGTTGAGGTAGCCCGCCCCCGCGTTGGGCCCGCTCTCGAGCGTCCGGCCGCCTGCGGCATAGTGCTCGATTACGCCCTCGAGGTCCGCAATGCTCCCGTCATGCATGTAGGGCCCCGACTCGGCGATGTTCCGCAGCGTTGGGGCCCGGAACTGCCCCATCTGCTCCCGATTGCCCGTGATCTCGAAGATGCCGCCGTTGCCGGTCGGATAGTCGCCCGAACCATTCAAGTTGTAGAGACCGGTGTTGTGGAAGGCGGGGGTGGCAGAGACGCTTCCAGCGAAGTCGGTGGCATCCGAGAAGTTGAAGCCGCCGTGACAGTGGAAGCACTCGGTCACTTCGTCGAAATAGAGCTCCATGCCCCGCTTCTCCGAGGCATTCATTGCTGCTTCGTCGCCGGCGACAAACTGGTCGTATCGAGAATCTGCCGAGATGAGTGTCCGTTCAAAGCTGGCGATGGCCTTGAGTACGTTGTCGAGCGTGATGGGGTCGGCTTGGTCGGGGAAGGCCGTGCCAAACTTCTCGACATAGAGCGGCAGCGCCGCGAGGCGCGCGGTGAGTTCCGCCTCGTGGCTCCGCATCCCCATCTCAACCGGATCCTCGCCGAAGAGAGGACCCAGCGCCTGTTGCTCCAACCGGTTCATGGTCGGGTGCCCCCAGTTCAGCCGCTGGGCATAGGCCACATTGGTGAGCCCCATGGCATTCCTCGGGTGGACCTCACCTGTGGAACCCACGGCTTGCGGCAGGCCATCCGCAAAGCCGAGCGCCTGTTGGTGGCAGGAGCCGCAGGACTGGGTTCCGTTGAAACTGAGCTGCTTCTCGTAAAAGAGGTGGCGACCGAGATCGACCTTCTCGGCGGTCACTGGATTGTCCTCGGGGACCACTGGGGCGGGGAAGCCATCGGGGACCCAGCTCTTCGCTCCGGCGTCGGAGGGTCCCTCATCGCATCCCACGACGAGCAGCAGCAGAGCCACCCCACCGAACCTACTCAGCGCGGAAAACATCCTGCCCCTCCACCACCGCACCCGTCGCGAGGTCCAATCCCAGATGAGAGAAGGGGCCTTCGCAGTCGGGGTCCGAGGCAGCGGAGGCACAACCGATGCTGTCGCCGGCGTTGCGGGTGAGATCAGAGTCGGCGAGCAGCTGCTTCACATCGAAGATGACCGTCTGCGTGGCCGGATCGAAGGCGGCGAACGACACAACCGGTCGGTCGGGGCGGGCGCAGCTGGTGATGTTGCCTGTTGTGCCAGCGCAACCTGTGCTGCCCAGATGTACCTCGTAGCGACCTGCCGGTGTGCCGCCCTCAAAGCGGAGGAAGATGTAGCCCTGCTGCCAGTTCCAGCTGAGCGCGCTCTGGGCGAGCGGCGCAGGCGCAACCGCGGCGTTCTTGTGGTTCTCAGCAAAGGAGACGCCGACCGAGAAGCGAAGTCCGACGTAGTCGCCCGGAGCGACCTTACCGCTCACCTCCGACCGCGTATCCGGGGTCCCCGTGTCGCACTTGCCAGCGCCGTCTTCGAAGTCGAGCAGGGCGTTCTGCTTCGCCTGCCAGTTCGGCACATCGTCCAGAAGCATGGGCGCGGTAGAGCCATCGGCCCGGACCAGCTCGAACCCGTGGGTGAAGAAGCGGAGGTCCTGCGGCTGTACGCTCGCCGCTGTGACCCCCACATCCTGGTAGAGTTGCCCGCAACGCCAAGGCAGTTCGCCGACGACAGCTGCAAAGCGGATGGTGACGGGCTCTGTCGGCTCGGGCGCCCCGTCCATCGCCTCGTCGCAACCGAGGCCGACAAGCAGGCTGGAAAAGAGGCCGAACCGGGCGAGGAGGCTTAGCCGAGAACCGAAGGTTCGTTGTCGCATTTGTCGCACACTCCCTTGAAGAGGATCTCGGAGACTTTGCCCGGCGCTCCAGGACGGGACGGCGGAGAGACCATCTCCACCTCCACCTCCTTCATGCAAGAGACCTCGCCGCAGTCGGTGCAGACGTAATGGGCATGACGGGGCCCTTCGTGACCACCCTCATCGAGAAGTTCAAAACGCCACACGTGGTCGCCCAGATCGGTGCGGGAGGCGAAGCCCTGTTCGGCGAGCGTGACGAGGTTGCGGTAGACCGTCGCACGGTCGAGGCCGGTGTGGGCGAGCAACTCATAGACCTCGAGGTGGGTCTTCGGGCCGCTCGTCTGCTCCAGCACCGCCAGCACTCCGAGCCGCGCAGAGGTGCCCCGCATCTGCGCAAGGCGAAGGCGGGTGCGTAGTCGCTCGGATGGAATAAGATCGGCCATGCCCGCCTCTTGCATCTTCGGCCGACGAGAATCAAGAGTTTGGCCGCGAAGAGGTGAAGCGCAGCGCGCCCTGTGGCCTCTTCCATCCGTTTGTTCGACGCGCAAAAGCCGGTCGCAGGCCAAAAATGGTGCGTCCCCCCCTTCTGCCGACTAGACTTCTCACCTCTCTCCTCTGCCCCCCGTGTTCCCATGATTGCTACGCCCGCGATGAACGTTACCCCCTGGATGTGGGGAGGCTTCCTCACCTTCATCTTTGTCATGCTCGCCGTCGACCTCGGCCTCTTCCACAAGGAATCCCACCGGGTAGGCGCCAAAGAGGCCGCCGGCTGGACGGCCGTCTGGATGACGCTCGCTCTCACCTTCGGCGGCATCCTCTGGCACTTCGAAGGCCACCAGTACGGTACCGAGTTCATTGCCGGCTACCTCATCGAGCAGTCGCTCTCGATGGACAACATGTTCGTCTTCATCCTCATCTTCTCGGCGATGAAGATCCCCCCGGCCCTGCAGCACCGCGTGCTCTTCTGGGGCATCCTCTCCGCGCTTATCCTGCGCGCCATCATGATCTTCGCAGGGGTGGCGCTCCTGAACCAGTTCCACTGGCTCATCGGCATCTTCGGCATCTTCCTGCTCTATACTGGCGGCAAACTGCTCTTCAAATCGGATGGGGATGACGAGGGCGCCGACACCCAGCGCTGGATCAGGCTGCTGCAGCGCTTCATCCCCTCCACCCCCATCCTCCGCGGCCATCGATTCTTCTGGAAGGATGAGGACTCTGGCAAGTGGCTGGCGACACCCCTGTTCATGACCCTCATTCTCGTCGAGTTCACCGACGTCGTCTTCGCGCTCGACTCGATTCCGGCGGTCTTCGGCGTGACCAAGGACCCCTTTCTGGTCTTCACCTCCAACATCTTCGCCATCCTTGGCCTGCGCTCCATGTTCTTCCTTCTCGCGGCCGCCGTCGACCGGTTTGCCTACGTGAAGTATGGCATCTCGGCCGTCCTCTGCTTCGTCGGCGCGAAGATGATCGTGGAGTATGGGGGTGAGTTTGCCAGCGTGCAGACCTTCGCCAAGGACCGGCTCGGCATCGAGGAGATCCACATCAGCCCGCTCGCCTCGCTTTTGGTCATCGTGAGCGCGCTCACCATCTCCATCACCTGGTCGCTCATCGCTACCAAGGGTGCCGTACCGGCGGAACGCGACGAAACTTGAAGCTCTGGGTAGCGAGGCGTACCGTCCGGTCACACCTCGCACCCGGAGCGACCATGCGCTCGAACTGGCTCTCAGCTCGCTGTCTCCTCCCCTGTCTCTTTGTTGTCTCCGCCTGCGGAGATGACAACACCACTGCAGCCTCCGATACCGGTCTTGACGCCGCTGGCAGCGGCGCGGACGCGACGGATGATGCCGGCTCCGGTGATGCTTCAGGCAGCGGCTCCGGTGATGGTTCCGGCGGCGCTCGCTGCGGCGACGCTGTCTGCGACGCGTCGGAGTCCGAAGCTGCCTGCCCCGACGACTGTTCAACCGCGCCGACGCTGCTCTACCGCCCCTTCGGCGACGAGCTCACCGTCTTTCCCGACGACCTCTACACGGTCGCAGACAGCACGACCCCGACCGGCCGGCGGGTAGAGCTGACCGCAGAGACAAACAGCTACGTCGCGAACATTCCGCGCACCTTCCGGCCCCTCTTCGCGGCGCTCTCCACGCTCGATGGATTCGGCACCACGGGCGGCGGCTACCTCCAGTTCAACCACCCGCTCCGCAGCAGCACGGTCCCGACGGGAGAGAGCAGCGCCAACGCTGGCAGCGCGATGCTCCTCGGCTGCCTCGATACGGGCAACGCTGAGCGCCTGGTTCCCTACCCTTTTGAGACGATCATCACGGAGGATGCGACCGTCATCTTCAGGCCCATGGTCCCGCTGCCGGAAAAAACCGAGTGCTCCATCGTGGTAACCCGCGGCCTGCTGGGCGAAGACGGGGCGCCCATCGTGGCGCCGGCGGTGCTCCGCGAGGCGCTCGCAGGTGCAGACCCTGCGCTCCTCCGCGGGCAGGGCGCCGCGATGCGACGCCACCGCGATGCCGCCGTCGCTGCCGGGCTGACGACGGCCGACGCTGTGGTCGCCGTGGTCGCCTTTACGACCCAGTCTGTGACGGACGAGGCGATCCGGATCGCAGCCTCGATTGCCTCCCGTCCGCGGGCCGTCACGGAGCGGCTCGGCTGCGAAACGGGCCTGCGCTTCCGCCTCTGCACGGTGCGCTTCGTCGCCGATGACTACCGGAGCGCGGCGAAGATTATCGAGGTCAACGCCGACGCAACGCCGCTCGGCACATATGACCTGCTCGCCACCATCTACCTGCCGCTCTTAGAGGTTGCGGTCGCTGCGCCCTACCCCACCATCATCTTCGGCCACGGCCTCAACGGCGAGCGGCAGCAGGCAGGCCGGCTCGCCGACTTCGCGGCGCCGCAGGGCATCGCAACCATCTCCATCGATGCGCCCGCGCACGGCGAGCATCCCCGCGCCTCACTCGGCGGCGGCGGCGCTGCCTTTATCGAGTTCTTCGGCCTCGGCGGCTCGGGCTTCGAGCCGCTCGTGCTGCGGGATCACTGGCGCCAGGCTGCTTACGACAAGCTGGCGCTCATCGAGCTGCTCAAGAGCGGCGTGGATGCCGACGGCGACGGAGCCGCCGACCTCGCCACAGACAACATCAGCTACCTGGGCGTCTCGCTCGGCGGCATCATGGGCCCGGAGTTCCTGGCGCTCACGCCCGAGGTGAAGGCCGGCGTGTTGGTCGTGGGCGGCGGCCGCGTCACCGACATCCTCCAGTTCTCCGAGACCTTCAGCCCCCTCGTCAGCCTCCTCAAGCCGTCGGGCTACGACGACAACGATGTTGCCCGCTTCTGGCCCCTCGCCCAGACCGCAATCGACCGCGGAGATGCGGCCAGCTTCGCCCGCTTCATCTCCACGCAGCGGCTCGACGGCAGCGCTCCCGTGCACATCCTCAACGCCCATGTGCTGGACGACGACATCGTGCCAAACGTCTCCAACTTCGCGCTCGCGCGGGCGCTCGGCCTGCCCCATCTCGGCACCCTTCTCCGCCCGATCGGCATCCTTGAGACCGGCACCGCGCTCCCTGTGGAGGCCAACCTCCCCGCAGGAACGACGGGCGGCACCATCCAGTTCGACTGGGTCAACGAGGGCAGCCTCGAGACCCCTGACTGGCGAACGGCGACCCACAACAACATCGGCGACAGCGGGGTGGGTGCCCACGCCTGGCTCCGATTCCTCGACAGCTGGCTGCAGACGGGAACACCGACGATCGTTGACCCCTACGTGGAGCTCGGCCTGACGCCGCCGCGCTGACAGGAGCGTCGAATGTTTGTCGCGATCGGAGGTCGGGCGCACACCAAAATGGACGAAACGTCATCGTTCTGACAATGAGACAACTGTGACCGCGGGGCATCTCCCTGCCTGATTGACCGGAGCGCCGCATGCGTCTGCAAACCCGTTGGACCCTCTTTCTCCTGCCGTTGCTCGTCATCGGATGCTCTGACGACAGCAAGCAGTCGACCACCGAAGCCGATACGACGCCAGACGGCTCGTCCGACACCAGCGCCGACACCGGCGGCAGCGGCGCCGATACCGCTGTCGACAGCGACGGCTCTGCGGCAGCCTGCCCCGAGCGCGAGCCTCAGGAAGGGGACGCGGCCAATGCCGACTGCGACCCGCTCAACGACGGCCACTGCGCGATGCCCTGGCCCTCCAACCTCTACCTCGCAGACGACACCACCAGCGCGACCGGCAAGCGGCTTGCCTTCGGTGCGACCACCCTGCCCAAGAACTTCCAGAACATCCACATCGACCCGGCCCCCTATGCTCGCCGCGACGGCTACAGCGTCGGCACGCCGCTGCTCGTCCGCTTCGCCAACCTCGACACCACCGGCATGGCAGACGAGCGCGACCTAACCCCTTCGCTCGCCGACGACGCGAAGGTGCTCTGGTTCAAGGTCGATCAAGACGGCTCGCTGAGCCGCGTTCCCTACTTCGTTGAGCTCGATGCGCAGGATCCCGATCCGGCGAAGAAGACCCTGTTTGTGCGCCCGGGTGTGATCCTCGAAGAGGCGACCCGCTACATCGTTGCCTTCCGCAACCTCTCCGACACGAGCGGCCAGTCGATCGCTGCGTCGGCCGCCTTTGCTGCGCTCCGTGACGGTCGGACCGACTGCGACGATCGCGTTGCGGCGCGGGCCGCCCACTTCGACGAGGCCGTCTTCGGACCGCTCGAGGCGGCAGGAATCGACCGCGCCTCCCTCACGCTTGCATGGGACTTCAACACCATGAGCGGCGAGAACATGCACAACGACATCCTCCGCATGCGCGACGAGGTCCTCGCCGCCATCGACGCCGACCCCTCGGCCAGCGCCCTCACGGTGACCCAGGTCACGGAGTACTCCGAGGCCGAGAACCCCTACATCGCCTTCGACATGCAGGGCACCTTCCAGATCCCCAACTACACCGAAGAGAAGACCTTCTACCAGGGCACCGACGGCGTCACGGGCTACATCCTCCGCCGCGACGCGAGCGACCGCGTCACCGCTTCCGGCACCACCGAGATGCCGGTCTGGATTCGCGTCCCCCGCTCGGCGGTCGGTGCGCCCGACCCCGCCAAGCCCAACCGTCTCGTTCAGTTCGGACATGGTCTCTTCGGCGCGGGCTCGGAGATCATTGGACCCGCCATCGACAAGGTCGCCTTCGACCACCACCTCATCTATTTCTCGACCAGCTGGGCCGGCATGGCAGAGGATGACTACGGTCGCGCCAACTTCATGGTCTTCGACCTCAACCGCTTTGTCTGGCTCACCGACCGGCTCCAGCAGGGGATCGTGAACTTCCTCGCGCTCGGCCGGCTCATGAAGACGCAGGCCCCTGCTTTTGAGCCCTTTACGAGCCGCAACATCATCATCGACAACAGCGAGATGTACTACTCGGGCATCTCACAGGGCGGCATTCTGGGCGCCACCTACATGGCACTGAGCACGGATGTCGCGCGCGGCCACGTCGGCGTCCCCGGGCAGAACTTCACCTCCTTCCTCCATCGCTCGGGTGCCTTCGACCAGTTCTTCGTGGCCCTCAAGGGCGCGCTTCGCACCCCGAACAACGTGGCCGTGGCCCTGTCGACGGTGCAGCTACTCTGGGACTCCACCGACTCGGTCAGCCACTACCGCCACATCACCGCAGAGCCCCACCCCGGTACGCCGTCCCACAGCATCCTCGCCGGCCCTGCCAAGGGCGACTACCTCGTCTCTCCGATCACGATGGAGGTCGTCTCTCGCAGCGATATCGGCATCCCCATCATGGCGAACTACGACGACGAGCGCACCGTCTCGCTGGCCACCGAGGCCGCCTACCCGCGCACGGGCAGTGGCATCGTCCTCTGGGACTTCGGCAACGCCTGGCCCGCGCTGGGGAACCGCCCGCCGGAGGCAGA
Source organism: uncultured delta proteobacterium (assembly GCA_903873545.1). Taxonomy (GTDB): domain Bacteria; phylum Myxococcota_A; class Bradymonadia; order REDH01; family REDH01; genus CAIWGR01. Next base: position 4,436 of record CAIQPA010000213.1, on the reverse strand, counting down.
CCCGGTGAACGGCGACCCGCACGGAAAGCCCCGCGCCTTCGACCTCCACAACGAACAGATGGACACCTTCTTCCGTACAGGCGAGATTGTCGACCTCTGCGGCGGCGACGGCTGCCACCCCAACTAGTTAAACCTGCTCCGCGGCACATCCATGCAGACCACCCTCCCCACCTCCTTCTGTCCCGCCTGCAAGCGCGATGTCGTCTTGCACGCAGACCTAGACCCTTCGGGAGCGTGGTGCTACGGCTGCCTCCGCTGCGGCGGAGCTGTTGATCCCACCGAGAACCAGCGCAGGAATCGTTCTGCGAAGGCGCTGGTTGCAATGGGCTACGACATCGACGGCGAAGCGGCTGGCGGTGGCTGTTCTACGGGCTCCTGCGGCTGCAGCAAATCCTGACCTTTTGCGTGAGAGAGCGACCATGATCTTCGAGGTATTTATCCCTGCAAGCGGTGACGGCGGGTACGACACCACCTACCAGATTGATGCAGACAACTGGCGCCGCGCGCTCATCACCGGCATCCGGCAGACCACGCTCAACTTCACCGGCCTAGAGGGCTGTGCCGTGGAGATTGGTGAGGACGAGACCACCGTGATGCACCCCGGGCTCAAGCTCACCTTCCGCGTGAAGAAGCTCCCCGATGCCAAGGGTTCGGCCAAGGTCATTCAGGCTGCCGTCACGGGCGCCTTCGCTGCCATTCCCTCGCGCCCGCCCACCGATAAACTGCAGATCCCGCAGGGCGGAAAGCCGGCCGGATTCAAGGACAAGAACACCGGCACCTTCCGTGCCATCGGTGCTGCGACCGGCCGCGCCGTGGTAGCACCCGCGCCGATTCTTGACGGCGAAGCTGGTGGCCCCGTCCGCATCCTCTCGGAGTCCAACCGCCCTACCGGTTCGAAGCACGAGATCCTCAAGCCCGACCTCTCCCCGACCGCCACGGTCGACGAGAACGCCGCGCTCGAGGATGCCTTCCTCGAGCTGCCCGCACTCTTCGAGCGCAACATGGCGATCGAGGACGGTATCGACTTCATCGCCGACCTGACGGCCCGCCTCATCCCCTCGGCCAACACCAGCGTCTTCTTCGCCTCCGACGGCGGCGGCACCTTCTACTGCGCTCAGAGCCGCGGACAGGGCATCAAGAAGATGCTCGACCACACCGTCCCGATGGACCGCGGTCTTGCTGCGCTCGCCGTTCAGGGCGGTCGCGTCATCAGCGTCTTCGAGCCGGCCAAGGATGTCCGTAACGCGGCGCCGCTCAACGAGCAGCTCGGTTTCGCTGAGCAGTCGGTCCTCGTCGCACCCATCCAGGCGGGCGAGCGGGCCTTCGGCGTGATCATCCTTGTCAACCGCGAGAAGCGCACCGACGGCTTCTCCAAGAGCGACGCCAATGTCGCCGCCTATATCGGCAGCGAGTTCGGCAAGTACATCGAGATCCAGCTCGACGCCGGCCCGCTCGAATAACCGCTACGGCCTATCGGGCGCCGCCGGATAGCGGAGGCGCTCGGTGCCGCAGAGCATCACCTCCGAAGCCCGCGCGAGCTCTGCTCCGCGTGCCTTTGAGGCGATTCCGCAGCCCTCATCCAGAACGAGGGCCGTGAGGTCGCCCCAGCGCTCAAGTCGAAAGGCCGAGCAGGCGCCGCCCGCTGTGACGCTGCCGCCATGCGGACCATCGCTGCTCACAGGCGCACCGCCCGTCCACCAGGTAGCAAGCAGCGGCCCGAGCCGCGCGAAGGCCTCGGCCTCCTCCTCGCTGTCCCAGACAAGCAGCCAGGTCACCAGCTCCCGATCGCTCCCCGCAAAGCGCCAGCCCGACAGCCGGTCGCCGTCCCAGCCCGCTGCCGCCCGAGAGACCGCAGCCGGCGCAACCGATGCGCCAAGCCACTCGCCCAGCAACGAGCGCACCATCCACTCCCCCATCACATCCACAGCGTAGCGCTCTGCGCCGGGCAGCGGGCGCGGATGCTCGAGCCAGGTTGGCTCGTCGCGGTCGAGGTAGCGCTCGGGATGGAGGATCTGCTCCGTCGACTGCGGTGGCGAGGCGTAGAGCTGCGTCACGGCCTCCCACCCCTGCGCGTCGGCCACCGCGGTCACAAAGGAGAGGCCGCCCGCGTAGGGAAAGAGGAGCGACTGCCAGATGGTCTCCGACAGCCCGTCGGGCGCAGAGGCGGCCTGGATGGAGGCTGCCATCAGCTTGTCGAGCAGCAGGGGAGAGGCGGACAGCTCCCCCGATGGGTGCATCAGCATGGTCGCCAGCGCGTCGCCCTCGAGGAGCGCAGAGGTCGCGAGCCCTACGTCCTGCACCCGGTCACCGTAGCCACGCACCCTTTCGATGCCGAAGTGCTGGTCCTGAAGGGCATGATGGAGTTCGTGGGCCATGATGCCCGCCTGCGCCGACTCGGGCATGTCGGAGAGGATGAAGAAGGTCTTAGCACGCGGGTCGTAGAAGCCGGCGATCTCGTCGCCGAGCAGTTTGAGCATCACCTGCTCGTATCGCTGGTCGGGTCGGAGCAGCCGGAGCCTGTGGAGGAGCCGGTCGGCGGCCTCGAGCAGGTCGGGCGCCACCTCCTCCTTTGTCATCTGCTCAAGACGCAGCCGGAGCCCCGCGCGGCCCTCCACGCGGCGCTCCACGGGGTGCAGGAGCGGAAGCCCGCGGAGCGCAGCGACCTCGGCGGCCACACGGTCGCTCATCGCCTGGAGCGCCTCTGTTTCAGTCGGCCTCGGTGCGCTTGGTTCCGCCGCCGCAGGCGCAGCGGCGAGCGTCAGCGCTGCGCACTGCAACAAGGCCGCCGCTGCCAGCCACACTCCCTCTTCGATCCGTCGCTTCACCGTCCGCCTCCGATCGCCCGCTGCGGGATCTTTGCGGCGCCCGCCCTGCTATGCAAGAGCGGTCGCTCTCTCCTTTGCACGAAGGGATCTTCCGCATGGATGCCTCGCTCCTCACGCCCGCCGTTCGACAGCTCATCGCCCTTTCGCTGGAGGAAGACCTCCACGGTGGCGACATCACGAGCGACGCCATCTTCGACGCCCACGAAACCGGCTCCGCCACCTTCCGCGCCAAGCAGGAGCTGGTGCTCGCAGGCTGCACCATCGCAGAGGCCGTCTTGCAGCAGGTCGACCCGCGGCTCACCGTCACCTGGCTCGCGCAGGACGGCCAACGCATCGGCACCGGCGCCTTTGGAACGGTCACCGGTCCCGTCCGTGCCATCCTCCGTGGCGAGCGGGCGGCGCTCAACTTTCTGCGCAAGCTCTCGGGCGTGGCCACCACCACAGCAACCTTCGCAGCAGCGCTCCAAGGAAGCGGCACCAAGCTGCTCGACACCCGCAAGACAACGCCGGGCTTCCGCGCCCTCGAGAAGCATGCGGTCCGCATGGGCGGAGGCCACAACCACCGGCTCGACCTCTCGTCCGGTGCCATGCTCAAGAACAACCATATTGACGCCGCCGGTGGCATCGCCGCGGCTGTTGCCAGGGTCCGGGCGCGCGCACCCTTCCTCACCATGATTGAGGTCGAGGTCCGCAACGAGGAGGAGGCCGCTCAGGCTGTCGCAGCGGGCGCAGACGCCATGCTCCTCGACAACATGCCCCTCGGACAGCTCAGGCGCATCGCCGATACCTACCGCGGACGTATCCGGCTCGAAGCTTCAGGCAACGTGACCCTCGACACCCTCCCCGCGCTCGGCACCGCCGGCCTCGACTATGTCTCGTCGGGCTGGCTGACCCACTCGTCGCCTGCCGCCGACATCAGCCTCACCATCGGCGGCAGCTACCCGCCCGCGGCGCTGCTCGAGACCATCGCCACACCATGAGCAGGCCGCTGCCCCCTGTGGAGTGCTGGGACGAGGTCGACAGCACCAACCGCATCGCAGCAGAATGGCTCCGCGGAGGCTGCCTCCACGGGCGGGCCCTCCGAGCCCGCAGCCAGACAGCAGGGCGCGGACGGCTCGGACGGAGCTGGACCGCGCCGCCCGACTCCGGACTCACGCTCTCGGTCGTGCTCGCCGGTGCCGAGTGGTTCGCGCTCGCGCCCCGCATTCCCCTGGCGGCGGGCGTTGCCTGTGCCGACCTCCTCCGCGCCCGCTACGACCTACCGGTGGGACTCAAGTGGCCCAACGACCTCATGGTCGGCAGCCGAAAGTGCGGCGGGATCCTCTGCGAGGGTGTGACCAACGGCGGCCGCTTGATCGGCGTCGTGATTGGGATTGGTCTCAACATCAACGCCGACGAAGGCCAACTTGGCGCGGAGCTCGCAGGCCGCGCCACCTCCCTCTTCCTCGAAACAGGCCGCAACGAATCCGACCTCGACGGCCTCGCCGCCGCCATCCGCGACGCCATCGTCGCCGCCGCAGAGGCACTCTCCACGAGCCCGCCTGAGCACCTCCTGGCGCGCTGGGCCGCGCTCGACGCCATCCGCGGCCGGCAGGTCTGGTTCGGAGAGGG
>CAIQPA010000212.1 GCA_903873545.1 uncultured delta proteobacterium | reverse complement strand
CTGCGACGACGGCAACAGCAGCAACACCGACAGCTGCACCAACGCCTGCGCGGTGCCGGCCTGTGGCGATGGCTTTGTGCAGGGCAGCGAGGTCTGCGACGACGGCAACAGCAGCAACACCGACACCTGCACCAATGTGTGTGCAGCACCGGCCTGCGGCGATGGCTTTGTGCAGGGCCTTGAGGCTTGCGACGATGCCAACCTGGTGAACACCGACACCTGCACCAATGTGTGTGCGGCAGCGGCCTGCGGCGATGGCTTTGTGCAGGGCAGCGAGGCCTGCGACGACGCCAATGCGGTCGACGCTGACGCCTGCAGCAACAGCTGCGGCTGCGGCGCCGGCTACCATGTGGAGCTCGGCGTCTGCATGACCGATACCAAGTCCTGCACGCTGCCCAACGGTAGCGGCACGCAGACCTGGGACGGCATTAGCGCCTACGGCGCCTGCTCGGCCACGGCCTGTGACGGCGGCTACCATGTGGAGAGCGGCGCCTGCGCCAGCGACACGCGGGCCTGCGTCACCCTGCCCGCTGATGCCGCCGCCGGTACCCAGCTCTGGGATGGCATCAGTGCCTATGGCACCTGCACGATCAGCTCCTGCAACGCCGGCTTCGCGCTGGTCTCCAACGCCTGCGTCGGCGGCTGCGGCAACGGCATCACGGCTGGCGGCGAGACCTGCGACGACGGCAACACGGTCACCGAGGAGTGCGCCTATGGCGAGCTCTCCTGCTCGGTTTGCAACTCCAGCTGCCAGACGGCGGCGGGTGAGACCGACTTCTGCACCGACGGCACGCTCGACGCGACAGAGTTCTGCGACGATGGCAACACCAGCAACGCTGACTCCTGCAACACCAGCTGCGGCTGCGGCACCGGCTACCACGCGGAGGGCGGCAACTGCGTCAACGACGTGCAGGCCTGCACCATCAACAACGGTACTGCTACCGAGACCTGGAACACCGGCACCAGCTCCTACGGCCTCTGCACGCTGACGGCCTGCAACAGCGGCTACCATGCAAACGGCAACGCCTGCGACGCCAACGTCATCTCCTGCACCGCCGCCAACGCCACGACGGCGACGCAGACCTGGGACGGCGTCAGCGCCTATGGGGCCTGCATCGCGACGGTCTGCGCCTCGACCTACCATGTGGAGAGCGGCGTCTGCGTGAGCGACACCCGCTCCTGCTCTGCTGCCAACGCGACGGCGGCGACCGAGAGCTGGGATGGCGGCGCCTGGGGCACCTGCACCGCAAGCGCCTGCGACGCGACCTACCACATCGAGTTCGGCGCCTGCGTGAGCGACACCCGCTCCTGCTCCATCACCAACGGCACTGGCAGCCAGACCTACGCGTCGGGCGCCTGGGGCACCTGCACGGTGACGAGCTGCAACAGCAGCTACCACGCGGAGAGCAACGCCTGCGTGAGCGACACCCGCACCTGCTCGCCTTTGCCCGCGAACGCGACGGCCGGCACACAGACCTACGCATCCGGCGCCTGGGGCAGCTGCACCATCTCGGCTTGCGCGGGCGGCTATACGCTCAGCTCCAACAGCTGCGTGAGCGCTGGTACGGCCAACAACATCCTCATCGAGCGTTTCGGTGACGGTACGACGACGCTCGCCAGCTCGGGCGCGGCGGTCAGCCTGCTCGAGTACACCGCGGCGGCCTCGCTGGTGACCACGGTCTCCTTCCCGACCTCCGGCGCGAACAGGCTCGCTGATTCGGGTACCGCGAGCAGCCAGGGCTACTTTGGCGCTCGCGGCGGCATCGTCGCTGTCGCCGGTTACGATGCTCCGATCCCGACGACGAGCCTCGGCGGCGCAACGGGTATCAATCGCGTCGCCAACATCTTCAACAGCGACCTCACGCTGGCGAACAGCACCCGCTACTCCTTTGGCGACAAGACGGTCGTGGCTTCCGGCAACCTTCGGAGCATCGTGCCGCTGACGGCTTCGACCGGCTACCTCGGCGGAGATAACAGCGGTGTCAGCTACTACAGCGGCACCTCGATCACCTCGATCCTCGCGGGTAACTTCCGTATCGTCGAGGTCTACGGCGGCCAACTCTACTACTCCACGGGTTCCGCGTCTGGGGGCGCGACGAAGGGCATCGTCAAACTCGGCACGGGTACGCCGACCTCGGCTGCCACGCGCACGCTCCTGTTTGAGGCAAACAGTCCCTATGGCTTCGTCATTTTCGACACCAACACGGACGGCACGCCCGACCTTGCCTATGTGTGCGACGACAGTTCAGCCAGTGCGACTCCCACGGCGACCGTCGGCGGTGGGTTGAAGAAGTACACCTACAACGGTAGCTCTTGGAGCCATGCGTGGACGCTTCGGACGGCTTTGGCTCCCTCCACGGCGCTTGCTGCCGCCAACTCTACCGCCTGTGCTGGCCTTACCGGTAGCTACGCTGGCGGCACCGCGACCCTCTACGCCACCGAGACCCTCTCGGTGAACAACCGAGTCTTACAGGTCATCGACTCGGGCACGGAGCCCACCTCGGCAACGACCATCGCGACGGCTGGTGCCAACTACTGGTTCCGCGGTGTGGACCTGAAGGGCTTCTAAGCCGAGCGCGGCCTCGGCTCCGCTGACTGGGCAGAGCCCCGTTCCGAGAGGAGCGGGGCTCGCTCCGTTTTGGGGGGCGCATGGTGCGGCGAGCGTTCGCGCACCTTAGGAGCTGCCGTGACGCCAGGGTGAGCCACGACTGACTTGTTGCGTCACTGATTTGTCACAATCCACTGTCACAATCGCGCGTGGAATGTGTTACGTTCCGCCTCGGCGTTCGTCGCGATGCTTTCCTAACCCACCGACAACACTCAAATCGTGCTGCCGTTCACAGCGGTCGCACAGCTTTCTTAGGGATGTTCATGCTGCACCGATTCGTTGTTCGAGGAAGAAGCGCGCTGCTCTGTATCACCGTCGCCGGATTGGCGGCTGCGTGCGACTCGTCGCCTGAACAGGTGGTGGTCGCAGACGCCGGTGTGGCGATTCCAGATGGCGGCCTTGCGCTGCCCGATGGTGGCCTCTCGGTTGCCGATGCGGGCGCTGCGGGCGCGATCTCCTCGGAAGGGCAGCTGACGCTGGCCGAGTTCCGTGGCGTGGTCGATGTGGCAGCCGGTAGCATGAAGTTTGAGATGCTCGAGGGGGACGAGGTGACCTCGCCGGAGCTCCGCCGTCTGCAGCAGGGCCTCTGCGCCCTGTCGATTGTGCAGGATGGCGTCCCAGGCTCGGGCCCGGCCGATTCGCTTGAGCTTGTGACCGACGCCACCGGCCTCGATGCGGCCTGCACAGGTTACGCGGCGAGCCCGATCTTCTGCGGCGATGTGACGATCCGCTCGTTCTACACCGGAGCCAAGAACAACGCCTACGCCCAGATCACCACGTTGGTCCCCTCGACGGGCTACGCGGTGCAGAACGGCGATAGCATCCCGGGCGCCTCGAGCGGCCTCGGCTCCTTCTCTTATGGAAACCTGGCGGCCGCGCCGG
>CAIQPA010000211.1 GCA_903873545.1 uncultured delta proteobacterium | reverse complement strand
GAGCGTGTGCCGCGGCCGCGGATGTTGCTCCCGTGCGGAGCCCGGCACCTCGCACGCGCGCAGCAGGGACGTGACGCGCGACTCGATCGGAAACAACGGCGCAACGGCGGGGAGGAGATGTGGACGGCGGCGTGGCAACGACAGACCTCGGAGTCTTGGACTCTGGGTTATCGTCGTCTGTCGGCGGTTGTTGCGGGGCGCGGTGCAGAAAGTGGCTGGGCGCCCTCGCAGGTCTGGGCATTACCGCGCCTGCAGCCGCTTGGTGAGCGTCGCACCAATCAAGATTGTGGACGGGTTGCCTGGGGTTGGGTGGTGATGCCCTCGACCAATCCCTGCCCCAAAGGGTCAAACGGAACGCAGCCCTGCAGGGCTGCGCTACCGATGGCCCGCTTACAAGGGAACAAGGGTCAAGGGTTCACTGCACTGCCGCTACGGCACGGTCCGCGCGAGGCGAAGGCCGAGGTTGCCGTAGCGAATGGTCGGCGCGCCAGAGTATCGACCCCCGGTACGCGCGTAGCGGGCGGGGTTGGAGTAAGACCCACCGCGAAACGCCCGGGCGGAGCCTGTGCTGGCGCCGAGCGGGTCGGTCACCGTGCCAGGGTAGGTCACATTGTACCAGTCGCCCGTCCACTCCCACACATTGCCAAGCATGTCGAAGAGGCCAAAGCTGTTTGCAGTTTTGCCGCCAACCGTGCGCGACCGATTTCCGCTGTTGATGCACCACCAGTCAATGCTTTCCAGATTGGCCTGTGCTGTCGTGCAATCGGTCGTGGTACCGCTCAGGTTCCCCAGGTAGGTGGCCGTGGTTGTGCCGCCACGCGCCGCATACTCCCACTCGCTCTCGGTGGGCAGCCTGAAGCCCGTGCAGGTGAGGCCCGCGAAGGTGGCACCCGTGCAACCGCTGTGGATGCCATCCCTCCAGCCGTTGGCCGCGTCGGTGCAACCTGTGAGCGTGTAGCAGGAGGCGTGCCCCTCTGCGGCGGACTTGGCGTTGGCAAAGGCCAAGGCTGCGTACCAATCCAGGTACTCCACAGGGCCGCTGTCGTTGGCGTTGGTGGTGGTCTGTACCGTGCCGGTGGTGGACTGGAAGAAGGAGGGGTTGGTGCCGCTGCTCAGCGCCTTCCACTGCCCCTGCGTCACCTCTGTCTGACCCATGAAGAAGCGACGAGAGATGGTCACGCTATGCTGCGTTTCGTCCGTGTAGCGGCCCACCTCGGTGGAGGGCGAACCCATGGTGAAGGTACCGGCGGGGATGTAGTTCATGCCGATAGGCGCGCAGCGGTCGTTGGCCGTGCCCGTCGGGCCGGTGGCGCAGTTGCCGGAGGCACACTCGGTGTTGAGCGTGCAGGAGGTGCCTACGAATGAGCCAAAGGAGCATACCCCAACATTGACCTCGTACCCGCTCGCGCAGGCCGATGCGATGCAGCTGGCGTAGACGCTCCCCGTCCAGGTCTGCGTGCCGGCCGTCGTGTTGGCGGGCAGGGTCGAGCAGCTACGCGTGTTGCTCAGGCAGGCGCCGCCCTCCACATGGTAGGTCGCAGCGCACGTCGTCGCTGTGCAGCTGCCATAGACGCTGGTGCCGCTGTTCCACGTCTCAGTCGCCACTGTTGCGTTGGCGAGCGAGCAGCTCCGGGTGTCGCTCAGGCAGGCACCGCCCTCCACATGGTAGGAGGTGGCGCAGGTCGTCGCAGTGCAGCTCCCATAGGCGCTGGTGGCGCTGTTCCAGCTCTGGGTGCCAGCCGTCGTATTGGCAGGCATCGGAGAACAGGTGCGGGTGTCGCTCAGGCAGGCGCCGCCCTCCAGATGGTAGGAGGCAGCGCAGGCCGTAGCCTCGCAGCTGCGCCAGCCGGTCGCGTTGGCCGCCTCGACGGCCGCGGTCGCGTTCGCGGGCAACGCTGCGCAGCTACGCGTGACTGTCCTAGCGAGGCGCAGGCCGAGCGTGTTGACGCGATTGCTCGGCGCGCCGCGGCTGCGAAACGCAGCGCGTTCTTGGTTTGCGCTGTAGAGCCACGCCCCACCGCGACGCAATCGCTCGGAGCCCGTCGAGGGACCCGTCGGGTCGGTCACCGTACCAGGGTAGGTGCCATACCAGTCGCCCGTCCACTCAAAGACGTTGCCCAGCATGTCGGAGAGGGCAAAGCTGTTCACAGCTTTAAGGCCCACCGCTTGGGTACGAGATCCACTGGTCTTGCACCACCAGGCGATGCCATCCAGATAGGTCTGTGATCTCGTGCAATTGGTAACCGTACTGCTCAGGTTCCCCAGATAGGTGGCCGTGGCGGTACCGGCCCGCGCCGCACGCTCCCACTCGCTCTCGGTGGGCAGCCGGTAGCCCGTACAGGTGAGGCCCGAGAAGGTGGCGCCTGAGCACCCGCTGTGGATACCGTCTTTCCAGCCGTTGGCTGCGTCGGTGCAGCCCGTGAGCGCGTAGCAGGCGGTGAGCCCTTCTGCCGCGGATCGGGCGTTGGCGAAGGCGGCTGCCGCATACCAGTCCATGTACTCCGCGGGGCCGCTGTCGTTGGCGTTGGCAGTGCTCTGTGTCCTGACGAGCGTAGACTGGAAGAAGGAGGGGTTGAGGCCGCCGGAGAGCGCCTTCCACTGCCCCTGCGTGACCTCTGTTTGATTCATGAAGAAGCTGCGAGAGAGGGTCACGCTGTGCTGCGTCTCGTCGGCAACGCGGCCTCGTTCCGTCGAAGGCGAACCCATGGTGAAGGTGCCGGCGGGGATGTAGTTCATGCCGGTCGGCGCACACCGGTCGTTGGCAGTGCCCGCCGGGCCGGTGGCGCAGAAGCCCGTGGCGCACTCGACATTGAGCGTGCAGGCCGCGCCGAGGCTCCCAATGCAGGCGCCAGCCACAACCGCGTAATCGGGCAGGCAGGTCGTCGCCATGCAGCTCCCATAGGCGCTGCCCGTCCAGGTCTGGGTGCCGGCCGTCGTGCGGGCCGGCATCGGCGAGCAGGTGCGGGTGTCGCTCAGGCAGGCGCCGCCCTCCACATGGTAGGAGGTGGCGCAGGTCGTCGCCGTGCAGCTCCCATAGGTGCTGGTGGTGCTGTTCCAGCTCTGGGTGCCAGCCGTCGTGTTGGCAGGCATCGGAGAACAGGTGCGGGTGTTGCTCAGGCAGGCACCACCCTCGAGGTGGTAGGAGGCCGCGCAGGCCGTGACCTCGCAGGCGCCCCAGCCAGTGGAATTGGCCGCCTCGACGGCAGTGGTCGCATTCGCAGGCAACACGGCGCAGCCGCGCGTGACAGTCCTCGCGAGGCGCAAGCCGACATCGCCGGTGCGGCCGCCTGGCGCACCATCGACGCGAAACGCGGCCCGCGCATTGCTGGCATTGTAGAACCACGACGCGCCGCGAGACACCCGACGGGTGCCCGTCGTGACGCCGAGCGGGTCGGTCACCGTGCCTGGGTAGGTACCATTCCAGTCGCCCGTCCACTCCCACACATTGCCCAGCATGTCGGAGAGGCCAAAGCTGTTTGCAGTTTTACCGCCCACCGCCTGCGTGCGACTTCCGCCGTTCTTGCACCACCAGGCGATGCCATCCAGGTTGGCCTGCGCAGTGGTGCAGTTTGTGACAGTTCCGCTCAGGTTGCCCAGGTAGGTGGCCGTCGTTGTGCCGGCACGCGCCGCATACTCCCACTCGCTCTCTGTGGGCAGCCGGTAGCCCCTGCAGGTGAGGCCCGCGAAGGTGGCGGCCGTGCAGCCGGTGTGGATACCGTCCTTCCAGCCGTTGGCTGCGTCGGTGCAGCCCGTCAGCGTGTAGCAGGCGGTGAGCCCCTCTGCCGCGGACTTGGCGTTGGCAAAAGCCAAGGCTGCGTACCAATCTAGGTACTCCGCAGGGCCGCTGTTGTTGGCGTTCGCCGTACTCTGCGCCGTGCCGGTGGTGGACTGGAAGAAGGAGGGGTTTGTGCCCCCGGAGATTGCCTTCCACTGCCCCTGCGTCAACTCAGTCTGCCCCATGAAGAAGCTTCGGGTGAGCGTCACGCTGTGCTGCGTCTCGTTGGTCGCTCGGCCCACCTCGGTGGAGGGCGAACCCATCGTGAAGGTGCCGGCAGGGATGTAGTTCATGCCGGTAGGTGCGCACCGGTCGTTCTCGGTTCCCGCCGGGCCGGTGGCACAGACGCCCGAGGCGCAATCGGTGTTGGCGGTGCAGGAGGTGCCGAAGGATGAGCCCAAGGAGCATACCCCTATGTTGACATCGTACCCGCTCGCGCAGGCGGTCGCCGTGCAGCTTCCATAGGCGATGCCCGTCCAGGTCTGGGTGCCGGACGTGGTGTTGGCGGGCAGGGGCGAGCAGCTCCGCGTGTCGCTGAGACAGGCGCCGCCCTCCACATGGTAGGTCGCATCGCAGGCCGTGGCGTTGCAGGTTCCATAGCTGCTCGTGACGCTGTTCCAGCTCTGCGCGCTGGCCGTTGCATTGTCGGGCAGGGGTGTGCAGCTCAGGGTGTCGCTCAGGCAGGCGCCGTCCTCCACATGGTAGGTCGCAGCGCAGGTCGTGGCGTTGCAGATCCCATAAGCGCTGGTGCCGCTGTTCCAGGTCTGCGTGCCGGCCGTCGTGTTGGCGGGCAGGGGCGAGCAGCTCCGGGTGTCGCTCAGGCAGGCGCCCCCCTCCAGATGGTAGGAGGTGGCGCAGGTCGTCACCGTGCAGCTCCCATAGGCGCTGGTGGCGCTGTTCCACGCCTGGGTGGCCAATGCGGCGTTCGGGAGCGAGCAGCTCCGGGTATCGCTCAGGCAGGCGCCCCCCTCCAGATGGTAAGAGGCCGAACAGGCCGTAGCCTCGCAGGCGCCCCAATCGGTAGCGGTGGCCGCCTCGATGGCTGCGGTCGCATTCGCCGGCAACGCGGCGCAGCCGCGCGCGACGGTCCTCGAAAGGCGAAAGCCGAGCGTGTTGAAGCGATTGACCGGCGCGCCGTTGCCCCAGGCGCGAAACGCGGCCTTCTCCCCGGTGGCGATGTACTGCCACGACCCACCGCGATACACGCGGTAAGTGCCCGTCGTGGCGCCGAGCGGATCGGTCACCGTGCCAGGGTAGGTGCCGTACCAGTCGGCCGTCCACTCCCAGAGATTGCCCAGCATGTCGTAGAGGCCAAAGCTGTTTGCCGTTTTGCCTCCAACCGCCTGCGTGCGACCGCCAGCGTTGATGCACCACCAGGCGATGCCGGCCAGATTGGCCTGTGCCGTGGTGCAATTGGTAACCGTACCACTCAGGTTCCCACCGTAGGTTGCCGTTGCCGTACCGGCCCGCGCCGCATACTCCCACTCGCTCTCCGTGGGCAGCCGGTAGCCCGTGCAGGTGAGGCCCGAGAAGGTGGCCCCCGTGCACCCGCTGTGGATACCGTCTTTCCATCCGTCGGCTACGTCGGTGCAGCCCGCGAGCGTGTAGCAGGAGGCGAGCCCCTCTGCCGCGGAGCGGGCGTTGGCAAAGGCGACTGCCGCATACCAGTCCATGTACTCCGCGGGGCCTGCATTGTTGGCGTTGGTGGTGGTCTGTGTCGTAACGGTCGTGGACTGGAACCAGGAGGGGTTGGTACCACCGGAGAGTGCCTTCCACTCCCCCTGCGTGACCTCTGTTTGATTCATGAAGAAGCTGCGCGAGATGGTCACGCTATGCTGCGTCTCGTCGGCAACGCGGCCTACCTCGGTTGCGGGCGACCCCATCGTGAACGTTTCGGCCGGGATAAAGTTCATGCCGGTAGGCGCGCAGCGGTCGTTGGCCGTTCCCGCCGGGCCGGTGGCACAGAAGCCGGTGGCGCACTGGGCATTGGCCGTGCAGGAGTTGCCGATGATGGGTTGCAGGCCGCAGGCACCTGCGCTCAAGATGTAGCCGCTCGCGCAGGTCGTGGCCGTGCAGGCGCCATAGGCGCTGCCTGCCCACGTCTCGGTCGCGACTGACGCATTGGCGAGCGAGCAGTCGCGGCTGTTGCTCAGGCAGGCTCCCGACTCCACATGGTAGCCCGAGTTGCAAACCCCTGGCGTGCAGGTTCCAAAGGCGCTGGTACCGCTGTTCCACGTCTCCGTGGCTGTACCATTGGCCAGCGTGCAGACCCGTACATTGGCCACGCAGGCGGCGCTCTCGAGGTGATAGGAGGCGGCACAGGCGGTCGCCGTGCAGCTGCCGTAGCTCTCTGTGTCGCTGTCCCAGCTCCGGGTTGCTGCGGTTGCGTTGGCGAGCGTGCAACTCAGCTCGTCGGCCTCGCAGCTGTCGACCGCGATATGGTAGCCGTCGTCGCAGCTCTCAAGCGTGCAGATGCCGTTATAGGAGTTGCCGGTCCACTGCTCGGTGCCCTCGCCGTTGGCCAACAGGCAGCTCCGCGTGTCGCTTGTGCAGAGGCCACCCTCAAGGTGGACGCCGGTGCCGCAGGCGCAGGCATCGCTGCAGCCGTCTTCATTGTCTGTGTTGCCATCGTCGCAGACCTCGGCTGCATCGAGGATGCCGTCGCCGCAGATGTGGGTCACGCCCGCCGCGATGGTGCAGGTCGCGCTGCAGACAGCGCAGGAGGCCGCGCCGTAGGCGCACTCCTCGGTCACCGTGTTGCCGTCGTCGCAGAACTCCACGCCCGCCTGCTCCAGGCCGTCGCCGCAGGTGGCAATTGTGCAGACAGTGGTGCAGGCGTCGGTAGCGTCCAGGTTGCCATCATCGCAAGCCTCGCCGGCCTCCACTGCGCTGTTGCCGCAACCGGCTGCCACGCATGCCCCCGCGAGCAGGCTGTAACCCGCATCACAGCCCGTCGCCGCACAGGCGGTGTAGTCGCTGCCGGTCCAGCTCTGCGTTGCCGTCGTCGCATTCGCGACGGAGCAGCTCAGCGTGTCGCTGGCGCAGGCGCCCGCCTCCACATGGTAGGTGGCATCGCAGGCAGTCGCCGTGCAGGCGCCATAGGCGCCCCCGGTCCAGCTCTCGAAGGCTGCAGTAGCGTTCGCCGCCACGCAGCTGCGGGCGTTGCTGGTGCAGACGCCGCTCTCCACATGGTAGCCTGCCCCACAGAGGCAGCTGTTGGAGCAACTGTCGTCATTGTCTGTGTTGCCGTCGTCGCAGAACTCGGCTGCATCCAGGGTGCCGTCGCCGCAGAGGTCGGTCTCGCCCGCCGCGCTAACGCAGGTCGCATTGCAAATGGTGCAGGAGGCCGCGCCATAGTTGCACTCTTCGGTCAGCACATTCCCATCGTCGCAGCCCTCTACACCCGCCTGCACCAGGCCGTCGCCGCAGGCGGCCACCGCGCAGCTGGCCGTGCAGCCATCGGTCGCCACCAGGTTGCCGTCGTCGCAGGCCTCGCCAGCCTCCACCACGCTGTTGCCGCATCCGGCCGCAACGCAGGTTCCATTGGAGAGGGTGAATGCACCGTAACAGGCGCTGGCCACGCAGCTGTTCCAGCTGCTGCCGTTCCAGGTCTGGTCGCCCGCGCCGCCCGTCAGCAAGCAGCTCCGCGCGTCGCTCGCGCAGGCGCCGCTCTCTACATGGTAGCCCGTATCGCAGCTGCTGGGCGCGCAACTGCTCCAGGCCGAACCGAGCCAGGTCTGGCTCCCCGCGCCGTCGGCGAGGGTACAACTCCGCGTGTCGAGCTCGCAGGCGCCGCTCTGCGCGTGGTAGCCGGCGTTGCAGCCCGTGAGGGAGCAGCTTCCCCAGGCACCGGCATTGTAGGTGCGGCTTCCCGTACCGTTCGCCACCGCGCAGGCGCCGGTGTTCGACAGGCAGTCGCCACCCTCGAGGTGATGGGTGGGAAGGCAGCCCGACGCCGTGCAGGCGCCATACTCAGCGCCGGTCCATGTCTCCGTTGCGGCGGTAGCGTCGGCAGACGAGCAGGAACGGGTGTCGCTCGCGCAGCTGCCGCTCTCCATGTGGTAGCCGCTGTTGCAGCTCACGATGCCACATGCCGCCCAGCTGCCCGCGGCGTAGCTCTGGCTGCCGATCCCGTTGGTGATGGAGCAGGCGCGCGTGTCGCTCGCGCAGGCACCACTCTCCACATGTTCGCCGCTCGG
Organism: uncultured delta proteobacterium; assembly: GCA_903873545.1. Taxonomy (GTDB): domain Bacteria; phylum Myxococcota_A; class Bradymonadia; order REDH01; family REDH01; genus CAIWGR01. The sequence continues at coordinate 361 of CAIQPA010000211.1, read as the reverse complement.
GCAGCCACCGGGTGAGCAGAGGCCGGCCGTGCAGACCAGGTCGGCGGCGCAGTCAGCCGTGGCCGCGCAGCTCTGCCCCTGGGTGCGGCAGCCGAGCGCTTCGTCGGTGGCGCCGTCGCAGTCGTTGTCGAGGCCGTCACAGAGCTCCGTCACGTTGGCCACAACGCGACCGGTGAAGGTAAAGTTGCTGCCCGACCGGGCAAAGACCCAGTTGCGGACGCCGGCATTGGCGGGAGCCGACGAGGCTGGGCCTAGGTCGCCATAGGCCCAGGAGCCGAGGCCGCTCGAGGCACCAGGGATCACATCTCCGTTCTGCACGCCAAACCCTGTTGAGGGGACCAGCGCCTGGATCTGGGCAAAG
>CAIQPA010000210.1 GCA_903873545.1 uncultured delta proteobacterium | reverse complement strand
GTTCCGGTTGTGGGCGCCATCCACAAGCAGTGTCCTGCCGCCCTGCTCCAGCGCCTCCTGCCTGCCCGGCCAGCGGAGCGCCCGGGCAGCCCGCGCAACAGCCGTCTGACGCGCCCCTGAAGGGAGCCCGAGCCGGTCTGCAACCTGCTCGAAGAGCCGATGCGCCAGCGCTAGGTTCTGCTCCCGCGCCGTGACTCCGCCCTGAACGCGCTCCAGCGGAACCTCATGCCCCGCTGCCAAGGCGGCAACCTCGCTGGCACCGGCGGCGTCAGCATGGACGAGCAGCGGCATCCCGGGGCGGCAGATGCCAAACTTCTCACGGGCGATATCGGCAACGGTGCTGCCCAAGAAGGCCTCGTGGTCGAGCGCGATGTTGGTGATGGCGGTGAAATCTTTGGGGAGGGTGTTGGTTGCATCGAGCCGGCCGCCCAGCCCCGTCTCGATGATGGCGACATCGAGGTCGCTCTCGGAGAAGCAGCGCCAGGCGGCGAGCGTCGCGATCTCAAAGTAGGTGAGCGGCCGCAGCCCGACAGCCGGCGCGCGACGCCCTCCGTGTCGCAACAGGATGGGGTCCAGCAGCGCAGCGAGTTCACCATCGGAGAGTGCCCGCGTCGCGATGCGGATTCGCTCATGAAACGAGACCAGGTGGGGCGAGGTGTAGAGCCCGGTCCGGAGTCCGGCGGCATGGCAGAGCGCCGTCAGCGCAGCCGAAGTGGTGCCCTTGCCGTTGGTGCCGGCGATGTGGACGGTGACGCGCGCGCAACGACCAAGCCCCTCGATGCGTGCAGCCTCCGCCATGGCGTCGAGGCCAAGCTTGATGGCGAACTGGTCTTGACCGAAGAGTTCGAGCAGGAGCGCGTCGCAGCGTGCTGCGTCGGCCGCCGCGGTCATGGCTCGAACCTGTCCTTGAGTTCGACAAAGGCAAGGCGACGCTCAAAGGCGGCGCGGTCTGCGATGCGGAAACGGCCCTGACCGTCGAGCGCGATGAGCCCATCGGCGGCGAGCAGCCGGAGGTTGGAATCGACCAGGGCCGATTCTGCGCCGAGCGCCTCGGGGAGATCGGAGGGGAGCTGGTGAAGGCCGTCGGCCGGCTGTTCCGAGGCCCGCTCCGCCTCCGATTGGAGTTGGAGGAGGAGCCTACCGCTCAGGCTGCGGAGGGAAAACACCGCGTTCCGGAACTGCCCATGCGCAACACGGACAGCGAGCTTTCGGGTGAGCCGAAGCGCCAGGTCGGGGCGCTCGAGCAGCAGCGACTCGAGCCGCTCACGGGGAACGCGGGCTACGAGCAGCGGGGTGAGCGCGCGGGCGGAGACAGGATAGGTGGCACCTGCGACGAGCGCGACCTCGCCGAGCAGCCCTCCAGGCCCGAGCGTCTCAACGAGGTGCTCTTCACGGAAGACCCGGCGCACAAGCTTCACCCGGCCTGTCTGCACGAGGTAGATCGCGTCGGCGGGAGCATCCTGCTCGAAGAGGGTAGCGCCAGCAGGAATCTCCATCGACGCGTGGTTGGCTGTTAACGCTTCGACTCCCATGACAGTTTCTCCAACACTACGTGTGTAAACCCTGAATGACCCTATCCTAACATTCGTAAGATGCGCCAACTCTTGTTCACCCGCAAGCACCGATTGCGAAGAACGCAGTTCGAAACGCGCCAAATCATTGACCTCGTCGATGTCCGACCATGGCGGAAGCAGACGGAGCTTCGACCCGGCGGCGGCGGCCGCTTCAACGGTCGCCTCGAAGAGCGCCGGCTGACTCCACGGCATGTCGCGGAAGAGCAGCGGGTAGTGAGCTGCGGTGGCCAGCGTGTAGTACCCGCCGTCGGTCGCCGGCCCGAGGACGACATCGGCGCCCTCCGAAAGTGCTGCCTTCAGCTCCTCCATGAAGGCGTCTGGCAGGTCGGGGGCGTCGGTGCCGAGGAAGGCGACAGCGGTCGCGCCCGCCGCAAAGGCTGCAAGGGAGGCTGCCTCGAGCCGCGCGCCGAGGTCGCCTGCAACCTGCTTCGACAGCCGCCAGCCGTCGCGCACTGCCGCTTCGAAGTGGGGGCTCTCACCCGATACGCAGAGGTGGCGCTCGAAGCCGGCCCATGGGCGGGCGAGCATGTCGCAGAGCATCGCCTCTGCCAGCTCCGCTGCCTGCAACGGCGTGAGCGGAGGAACGAGCCTCGTTTTGGCCAGGCCAGGCACAGGCGCTTTCGCCATGACAATCAGATGGATGCTCACAACATCTCCGAAAGTTTCTCGCGTGCAATCACATAGAGAATCTTCTTGCCCGCCCGGTAGCTGCCCCGCACCGTACCACTGACCTTGCTCTGGCCGATGCGAGCACGGTACCGGACGCCGACCTCGCGACAGACCAGTCCACGCGCCGCCGCTCGAACCTGCATCTCGACCGTCCAGCCGAAGTCGCGATCGACCATCTCGAGCCGCTCCAGCGCCTGCCAACGGATGGCGCGGAAGGGGCCAAGGTCGGTGAAGGCGACGCCCCACATCCGGTCGATCAGACGAGTCGAGAGCCAATTGCCGAACCTTGCCACCGGCATGAGCGCGCCGCGCTCCGCGCCGCCGAGGTTCCGGGAGCCGATGACGAGGTCGGCCCCCTGCTCGATGGCATCGAGCAGCAGGGAGGCCTCTTCGGGGAAATCGGAGTAGTCGCCATCTACAAAGAGGACTGTGTCGGGCGGGTCGCGACGGACCTCCGAGAGCGCCGCCAAGCAGGCAGCACCGTAGCCCCGCTGCGGCGCGGAGACGACCCGCGCGCCGGCGGCCCGCGCCACCTCTGCCGTGCGGTCCGTCGAGCCGTTGTCGGCCACAAAAACAGTGCGGATCCGCGGGTCGCGAAGATCGGCGAGCACCTTCGGCAGCGAGGCCTCTTCGTTGAGCGCGGGAATGACGACATCGACCAGCATAGGCGCCCGATAGCAGAGTTTCGGCGACAGCGAGAAACACATCTCCCCATCCGCGCGCAGTGTGCTACGAGGGCGCCGAAAGAGGCAGACCGAACCTGCGGCGGAGGCGACGATGGCAGTGAAGAGCGACCACTACACAGCAGCCGGTGTGAACATCGACGCGGGCGACGAGATGGTGCGGCAGATCGGCCCCCTCGCCGCCTCCACCCGCATCCCCGGCGCAGTCGGCGGGCTCGGCGGCTTCGGCGCCGTCTTCGACCTCGCCCAGGCCGGTTACGCGCCCGGCAGCCCACGCCTCGTTTCGGGCACCGACGGCGTCGGCACCAAGTTGAAGATCGCCTTCGCCACCGACCGCCACGACACCATCGGCATCGACTGCGTGGCGATGTGTGTGAACGACATCCTCGTCACAGGCGCGCGTCCGCTCTTCTTCCTCGACTACTTCGCCACGGGCCGGCTCCGGCCCGAGGTCGGCGCAGCCGTCGTGGCGGGCATTGCCGAAGGCTGCCGGCAGGCAGGCTGCTGGTTGGCTGGCGGCGAGACCGCTGAGATGCCCGGCATGTATCCCGACGGCGAGTATGACCTCGCAGGCTTCTCGGTGGGCGCCGTGACGCCCGAGGAGAGCATCGATCCCGCGACGGTCGCCGAGGGAGACGTTGTCATCGCCCTCGCCTCCTCCGGCCTCCACAGCAACGGCTACTCGCTCGCACGTCGCGTGCTCCTCGAGCAGGCGGCGCTTTCGCTCGAGGCGACACTGCCGGACGACACCATGACGCTTGGCGAGCGACTGCTTGTGCCGACCCGCATCTATGTGGCCTCGGTGCGGGCGCTGGTCGCAGGCGGCGTGAAGCCCCATGCGATGGCCCACATCACGGGCGGCGGGCTCTGGGAGAATCCGCAGCGGACGCTCCCCGAAGCCTTCGCGATGGCCTTTGACACCGCTGCGGTGCAGGCGATGGCGCAGCCCATTCACGCGAGCATCAGCCGTCTTGGCGGGGTGCCGGAGCGAGAGATGTACCGGGTCTTCAACATGGGCATCGGCTTCCTCATCACCGTTGCGCCAAGCGAAGTGGAGGCGGCGCTTGCGCTCCTCCGTGCGGCGGGCGAGCGGGCCGAGGTCGTGGGACGCATTGTTGCCCGGACGGGCGGCGCGGTGGAGCTCGACGGGCTCTCCGACGGTCCGCTGGCCTAGCCCATCGGGGAGTAGGGGTAGGTCCGGCGGAACACCGGCGGCCAACTCCGCTCCATCCCGTCTCGGCTAGCTCAGCCGGCTGAGTTTCGGGGCGCGTGTGACGAGCATCATGAGCTCGCGGCGGGCGAGGTCTGCCAGCTGCATGCCGGCGAGGAGATCGTCTTCCTGCAGCTGGGCGACGGCCCAGGCGGCCTCCTCGTGGAGCGCGCCACCGCGGCTCGACTCATCCTGGTCCGCGGCCTCATCGCCCTCTCCTTCCGCCTCGTCGGAGGCGTAGAGTTCGGCGATGGTGAGCTGGGAAAGCATCCTCAAGGCGGGAGCGCGAAGCGGAGGGAATGCCGCCACCTCGCGATCCGCCAAGAGGGCCAGCGTGCTCGCTGTCTCCATCGCAAGCTGCATGTCCGTGGGCATCCCCTCCCCGTGTCTGACAAGCGCCTGCAGAAACCGGGCGTCGCCGCCCTCGAGCACGCGAAGCATCGCGTAGGAAGTGATGGAAGGGGTCAGCTGCACCGCCCGCACGAAGACGATGTCGCGAACCCGGTGGTGCCAGAGCTTGAACCAGCGGCGGAGGGGCCGACCAGCAACCAGGGCCTCGCCAGGCAGCGCGCGGCGATAGACCGTGGCACCGGCGGTGGTGAGCGAAAGACGAGGGACAAAGGGGATGGGCTGCGAGTTCATGGCGTTCCTCCACGCGGGGTTTGGAACGACAAGATACTGAACACCTATGCACTGAACAAGTTTTTAGTGCAACGCTAACAGGCTAAGAACACTACGGTTTTCAAAATTGTTCAGCGCAAGCTGCAGGCCGAGATCCTTCTCCAACCTACTTCGCTACGCCCTTCACGTCGAAGCACTTCTGGTCTTCGGCAACGGCCTCTTCCGCACCGCTGATGAAGGGAATCGAGAGCTCTCGCTCCAAGAAGTCCACACCGCCGCGGCCGTCACGAATCACCGCGAAGATGCGTACCGGGCCTGCGGGAAGCGCCGTCAGGTCGAACTCCTTCATGTGCTGCTTGAACTCGAGCTGGTTGAGGGTGATCTCGTCGTCGGTTGTGACGCCCTCACCCCAGTAGGTGGACCCGCGGAGGCCGCCGAAGGTGCTGAACCAAGAGATGTCGAGCGCCTCCCGCTTGGGCGCCGGCGCGGCATCCACCTGTGTCGGCTCCGGGTTGAAGAGCTCCGCGCTGCTGCCAGAGCCCTCGCCCACCGTGACCGTCGCCACCAGGGGGACAACGCGGGGGTCGTGGTGATCGTAGTCCTCTTCTTCCGGCACCGAATCATCGCCACAGACAGGCACGATTGCCACGCCCGGCTCGAGCTCCGTCTCGCCGTTGGAGAGGGCCTCGATGCGGGGGTTGCTGTTCCGCTCGCCAACCTTGTCGGGGAGCAGCAGCGTGAGCGACTTCTTGGCGATCTCGCAGTCCGCGGGCTCATCGAGGCAGAACTGGTCTGTGGTCCGCCCGGCGAGGTCGGCGCCCGCGGCGATGGCGGTCAGCCGGATGGTGACGGGCAGGCCACGCCGGCAGGAGGGGAGCTCCACAAAGTCGGGAAGGTCGGCGGAAGCGAGCTGGCTGCAGGCCTGCTCGATGAAGGAGGGGGCCGGCACGATGGCGTTGTAGGCAATCGATGCGGTGGCGCCGGTGCCAAGGTCGCGGCGCGAGACCTCCGACGGAAGGTCGGGGATGGTGCCGCAGCGGTAGAGGTTGTTCGCCCCCTCATCAAAGAGGCAGAGCTCCCAGTAGAGGGTCGGCGACCCAACGACAGCAGGTGAGGTGCAGTCTGCCGGAGCGCCCGAACCGGCCCCCACTGGCTCGATGCAGCGGTCGTGGCGCGGGTCCACAACGAGCGCGTCGAGCGTCACCGTCTCGCCTGGTGCAAGGTCGGGCGGCTCGGCACGAACTGCCAGGATGCGGAGCTTGGAGACCGTCTCGGGTGACTCGAGCATCTCGCCGGCACAGCCTGCGAAGAGACCGGCAATCAGAACAGACGACAGATGGCGTGAGAAGGAAGGGAGTATCATCAGAATTCTCCTCGGATGCCGATGCTGGGGAAGATGGGGATGCCCGTCACCGGCAGACTGTCTTCGAAGTCATACTGGTAGTTCACCCCCTCCTGGTTCTCGTAGTTGGTGGCGTTTTGGAGGTCGAGGTAGGTGTTGAGCGTCCAGGTATCGAAGATCCACTTCTTGTCGACGCGGACGTCGAGCTGCTGGAAGGCCTTGTTCCGCGACGCGTTGACAGTCGTCTCTTCGACGCGGACATAGTCGTTGCTGTCGGAATCGAAGACGCCTGCGATGATCTCGGTGTTGGGCGAGCCGGTCACGTAACGGTAGCGGGCACCAATCGACCAGTTGCTCGGCAGGTCGTAGCTGGCGATGAGGTTGAGGATGTGGGTCTGGTCGAAGTCGAACAGCCGCCAATCCTCCCCCGGCCGGTCTTTCCGCTCACTCTGGCTGATGGTGTAGGCAACCCAGCCGAAGAAGTTGTTGGCAAGCTGGTGGCGGAGAAAGAACTCGCCGCCGTAGATGCGACCCTCTGCGGCGTTGTCGTAGATGAGCGGGCCGTTTGAGCGGGTCACCAGATTATCGAGGTCTTTGAAGAAGGCCTCTGCCGTGAAGCTCAGGTAGGGGGTGAAGGCATACTCGGCGCCGAGCACGTAGTGGTCGGCCTGCTCGAGGTTGAGGGTGGGGTTGCCCAGCGTGGTGCTGGTCTCGTCGGGGGTGGGCGAGATGTGGTGGCGGCCGTAAGCAGCCTTCACCACCAGCTCGTCGGTGAGGTTGTAGCGGGCCGCGAGGCGGGGGTCGGCGGCAGCGCGCTCCACCCGGTTGTAGTACTCGTACCTGAGGCCGGGGATGAGGAGCAGCCGATCGGAGGGCTTCCACTCGGCCTCTGTGTAGAGGTTGTAGATGGCCGGGTCGAAGCTCTCGGTGATCTCGAAGATCTCGGAGTTGCCCAAGCCGACCGGGGTCTCTCCCTCTTTCGGCGGCCGAGGCAGTTTGAGCTTGATGTCGCCCGAGAAGTACTTGGGATCGGTGCCGCCGCGGAGCGTCAGGGTGTCGGAGGCCTTCCATTCGACGGTGTCGCGGATGGAGAAGAAGTCGACGTTGAGGTTGAAGTAGAGCCCCTGGCCGAGCGAGAAGCCCTGCTGCTGCGGCTGGTACTGGAACTGGAACTGGTTGGTGATGTCGGGCGCGAGCTTGGAGTCGAGCCGGGCGATGGCGCCCTGGAAGGCGGTGGAGATTTTGATGCCGCCGCGGAGGTCGGGTGGGATGTCGCGCTGGTCTTCGCGGACGAAGTCGAGCAGGTCGTCGGAGCCGTAGATGAAGAGGGAGGCGGTGTGGTTGGGGTCGGCATACCAGCGCACCTTGGCCTGCCAGTCGTAGTAGCGGGGCGCGGTGGTGAAGCTGAGACCGAGCGTCTCTGACAGCGGCTCGAGGAGGAAGTCGATGTAGGAGCGGCGGGCACCGACCTGGAAGTCGAGGTCCTTGCCGATGGGCCCTTCGAGGTAGAAGCTTGAGTCGATGAAGTTGACGTCGAAGTGGCCGCGGAGCCGGTCGAGTTTTTCAGTCTTGGTCCGCACGTCGATGACGCCGCCCGTCACCCGACCATACTGCGACGAGAAGGCGCCGGGGTAGAGGTTAACCGACGAGAGGAACTCGCTGGGGAAGACCGAGCGGAGGCCGCCGAAGTGGTAGATGGCGAGCAGCTGCATGCCATCGACGAAGAAGGCGGTGTCTTCCGGCGCCGAGCCGCGGACGATGACCTGGCCGCCGTTGAAGGCGGAGCGGGCTACGCCGGGGAGGTTCTGGACCACCTTGATGGCGTCGTTGTTGTTGCCTGGGATGCGCTGGATTTCGCGCACGGTGAGGATGCGGCGGGTGACCTCTTTCGGCGGCGGCTCGCCCGTGGTGCGGGTCACGAGCCCTTCGCGGGTCCGCTCGATGTAGAGCGTGGCCTCGGTGAGCTGGGCTGCCGCAATCTTCTCGGTCGTGGTGTAGAGGCGGAAGCCGGGTTCATCGACCTTGACCTCCCAGGTGCCGGACTTGAGCCCTGGGACGGCGAAGCGGCCCTCCGCGTCGGTCGTGACCTCAAGGGCAAGACCGCTGTCGGGCGTGGTCTGTCGGAGCTTGATCTTCACACCGAAGAGCGGGTCGCGGACGCCGCGCACAAGGAGCTGACCCTGAAAGTTGACGGGCGCTGTGGGGTCGCTGGCGACAGCCTGGTCCCGCTGCGCCTCCTTCTCGGTGAGCTGGCGCTGGATCTCCTGCTCGGAGATGACGAAGCCCACCTTCCAGGTCACCTGTACGGGGATGGCGACGCCTTCGGGGCGCTTGGCATCTTTGAGGATGGCCGGCTTGAACTTGTACTGGGTCACGGCCGCGAGCGCAGAGGCGATGAAGCCATGCTTGTCGGCGGTGATTTCGGCGGTCTCTTCGACCAGGTTCCCCTTGTCGTCGTAGCCGAAGTAGGCCGCCTCGACGGGGATGGGGTTGGTGACGGCGCCCGTCTCGCTGATGTCGATCTGCAGGATGACATCGGCCTGCAGGCCGGCGGCGAAGGCGGCCGGCGGAAAGGCGGCCTCCACGCTGGAGAGGAGTTCGGGCTCGATAAGCTCTTCGCCAACGGTGGCGGGCTCTTCGGCCGAGGCGGTCGCAGCGAACGACGGCGCAGCGAGCGCTGCGAGGGCGAGCTGGGCGGTGAGGCGGATTCGGCAGGTCAGCTGCATGGGGGTCCTGGTTATCGGCCGGGCAGACGGAATTCGTGGGTAAAGACGACCTCGGTCTCCGCAGCGACGCCGCTGCGAATCGCAGGCCGGAAGCGCATCTCGCGCGGGATGTAGCGGCGGAGGTAGTCTTCGAAACCGACCTCTTTGCGGGTGCAGTCGATGGAGGCGATGGTGGCTACCTTGCCGTCGTCTCCGACGCGGAGGCTGACACGGCAGTCGCCCTCGACCAGCTGCTTCTGGGCAGCCTCGGGATAGCCGTAACGGTTGAAGTCGGGACGTCCCTTCAGCGAGGCATCACGGTCGGGGACCGCGGGCTTGTCGCCGTTGCCGACGGGGGCTGCAGGCAGACTGTCGACCGGCTTGCGACCATCCTTCGGATCGACCGAGATGCGTGAGGGGCGGCCACCGCGGGTGGTGTCGCCCGCAGCAAACCGAGGCCCACTGCCCGTCCCTGCAAAGGACTCCCCCGACATGCCAATCTGGCGCGGACGCACAGGTTCCGGCGGTGGCGGAGGCGTATCGGGCAACGGCTCGGGAGCAGCCTGCGGCTCCACGGGCTTGAGCTCCTCCACCTTGGGAGCCTGCTTGAGCGGCTTCGGCTCCTCCTTCACGGGCTCCGGCTTGGGCGGCTCCGGTGGCGGAGGCGGCGGAGGCTCAGGCGGCTTGGGCGCGTCGGGGACGACGATTTCCACCATCGTGACCCGGCTCTCTGCGGCCCGCTTCTCTGCAAGGCTGGCGTTGACCGCGAAGCCGCCGGCCACAAGCGCCTGCGTCGCCAGGCTCAGGAGCGCGACAACGACAAAACGACCGATGACGCGGTCGTCTCCGCTGCTTGCGAGCGGGTCGAACTTTTCGACACGGGCGCTCATCTCAGGGGGTGACCTCACGCTCGATGTTGAGGGCAAAGGCTTTGACGCCGGCCGCCTTCACAACATCGACGACATCGATGATTTTGCCATAGTCCGCAGTCCGGTCGCCGGCGATCATCGCCTGCACCTTTGCATCTTTGGCGACCTCCGCCTTTACCAGCGCAGGCAGCTGCTCCAGTGTGACCTCGGCACCATTCAACTGCACCTTGCCGTCGGCCATCACAACCAAACCGATGGTGCTCGGTGCTGCATCCGACCCCGTCGCAGCGGTGGGGAGATCGACCTCGATGGCCGCCTTCACGATGTAGCTCGAGGTGACCATGAAGATGATCAGCAGCACGAGGCTGATATCGATGAAGGGGACCATGTTGATGGCGGCGATGACCTCATCGTCATCCTGTTCTACCTGTCCAGCCATGACAATCCTCCCGGCTACTTCGACTCAGAGCGAAGGTAGGCAACAAGTGTGTCGACGAGCAGCTGTGTGCCCGTCGTCTCACGCTTGATGCGAGCCTTGATCAGGTTGAAGAAGATGATGGAGGGGATGGCGACCAGAAGGCCGACGCCGGTGGCGATCAGCGCCTCGGCGATTGCGCCCATGACCCGGTCGTTGGGTGCTCCGCCAGCGCCGCCCATGCCACGGAGCTGGTCGAAGGCCATAATGACACCCATGACGGTGCCGAAGAGGCCAATGAAGGGAGCGTTGGAGCCGACCGTCGCGAGGTAGTTGATGCCCCGCTCGTAGCGGAGCTTCTCGATGCCGATGGCGCCATGGCAGAGTTCGGCAACGGCCTCGGGGCCGCGGTCGGCGTCACGCAGACCGTTTGCCAGGACGCGGGCCGCCATGGAGGTCTGGTCCTTGAGCGAACCAAGGAGGCCGTCGCGGTCGCCGGCGTTCAGACGGTCCATGATCAGCGTGCGGAGCGACGCAACCTCAACCGTGTGGCTACGCAGAAAGAGGATGCGCTCGAAGGCGATGAAGAAGGTGCCGACGCTGAGCAGAATGAGCAGCCAGAGTACCCACTCACCACCGCCTCGGGCGAACTCAAGGAGCAGAGCGGTGAGCGAGCCCGTGTGGGCAACCTCGGCAGCGAGCAAAAGCGGCATGATGTCCTCAGTTCTAGTTGGCGATGATGGGAGCCGCGACGGGCGCAGGATGCCGCAGTCAAAAATGGTGCGGTGCTTCGCACCCCGCGCGAGCGCGCCTCTATTGTCCTGCGCGAAAACAGTGTCAATCGACAGATGGTC
>CAIQPA010000209.1 GCA_903873545.1 uncultured delta proteobacterium | reverse complement strand
TTGCGGGAGCGCTGCGCCGGTGGCTCTGCCTCCGGAGGCCTGCAAAGCCATGCTCCCCGCGCTGCAGGGCCGGACAGCGACGATGAGCCACCCCGAGTCGGCAGTGGAGACGGGCCTCACCTGGACGGTGGAGGAGGGTCGGCTGACCGAGCGGCGGAGCGACGGGAGTTCGAGCCGGTTTGCCTGCACGCCGAAGGGGCTCGCGCTGGAGAGCCACACAGAGGCCGGGCAGGCTGTGTCGTTCGAGCCGCCGGTGCTGATTGCGCCGCGGGCTGCGGGCTACGGCGAGTATGAGGGCGACTGGCGCGCGGGCCGGCTCAAGATGGGCCGCTACCGTTTCGCCTGGGATGCTGCCGATGCGGATCGGGTGGGCGAGCTACCGCTCAAGGGCGGCGTGTGGCGGTCGATGCGGTCGGCGCTGGTGCTCGAGCAGTCTGACGGTGAGACCAGCTACGCCACCGACAGCGTCTGGTCGCTGTCTGCGGAGGGCTGGGTCTGCGTGCGCCGGATGCAGGTGATGGATGGCGACGACCACACGGTGGGTGTGGAGAACCTGACCGCCATCTCGCCCGTGAAGCGCTAGGCGATCGGCTTCGGGCGCCTGGCTTCGACATGGAGGCTGGCGTGGCTGCCCGAGCGCAGCGCCGGCTGGCTCGCGGAGGAGAAGCCGCGGCTGCGGCGGAGGATTTTGGCGCCTTCGGGTTGCTCGTCCGGAAGCGCGGGCGGAGCGACGTCCATCGCGGCGACCTCCATCGCAGCGAGCGGGAGGGGCGCCACCGGTGCTGCAGCAGGTGCGCTCGGTGGGGCGCGGCGATTGGGGGTGACCTGCTGTCGCGCGGGCCGTGCGGGCTGCGCCATACGGAACTGCCCGTTTCCAACAAGGCGGCTCGCCCACCAGAGACCGCCGCCTAGCAGCAGCGCGAGCGCCGCGACGAGGAGCAGGAAGGTCTGGGGGGAGAGGTGTCTCACGCGAGTCCGAGCGGGTCTGTGGAGCGGACGATCGTCCGATAGTCGGCCGCAGCATCGTAGTCGGCGGCGACGACATCAAGATTCTCGATGGCCAGGTAGCGGAGCTCGTGCAGATACTCGACGTGAGCGCCCACTTCGCTCTGCGCGAGTAGCAGGCTGAAGCCGGCGATTTGGGGGAAGAGGTGGAGGGTGATCTCGGTGAGGTTGCGGGGCCGGTCGCGGCAGGCCTCGAGCACGAGACGGAGCCGGTTGGCGTGGTGGGTCTGGGTCTCGAAGATGCGCTGCCCGATTTGTCGGATGGGCGCCTCGTGGGCGCCGAGCCCGAGCGCGAAGGTGCCCCAGCCTTTGAGCTTGTCGAGGGAGCGGAGGTAGTTCTCGAGGCCGGTGAAGGGGGTGATGGACTGTGGCCGCTGCGCAGGGGTGATGCGGCTGAGTAGGTGGTCGGCGGTGAGGACGACATCGTCGATGGCGATGCAGATCATGCCGGGACAGTGGCCCGGGACGTGGAGGACGGGCCAGCGGCCTGCGATGCGGTCGCCGTTGCGGAGGCGGCGGTCGGGTTCGAGGTCTTGGAAGTAGTCCTTCTCGGTCTGGTAGATGTCGACGAGGTCGGCCACCGCGGCGGGCTCCATGCCGGCGCGGCGGAGGAAGACAGCGACGTCGCGGGAGGCGATGATGAGCCGCTCGCGAAAGCCCTCGAGGACGCGGGCGTCGAGCTCGTGGATGGCGAGGGGGAGCCCCATGTCGCGGAAGCGCCCTGCCCCGCCGAAGTGGTCGATGTGGGCGTGGCTGACGATCACCTCGCTGAGGTCCTGCAGGCGGGTCTTCACGCCGAACTCGGTGCGGACGAAGTCCATGCAGGCGTCGAGTTGGTCGTGCGAGAGGTGGGTGCCGCAGTCGAAGAGGAAGGGGTGGTCTGGGTCGTCGACCAGATAGAGGTTGTTGAGGTGGCCGGGGAAACTCTGGACGGGCAGCAGATAGATGCGGGTGCCGCCCTCGGTGCGGATTTCGGCGGGGCCGATGGGTTGGCCTTTGGCGTTGGACTTGTAGTCGCTGATGGTTGCCATCTTAAGCCTCTGCTGCGCTGCCGGCGAAGACGAAGGCGCGGATGCGCTCGTCTGCCGACTGCATGAAATCTGCGGGGGTGCCCTGGAGGAGCAACTCGCCCTGGAAGAGCATCGCAACGGAGTGGCTGATGCGGAAGGTGCCGGCCATGTCGTGGCTGACGACGACGGAGGTCACGCCAAAGTTCTCCTGGGCCTCGACAATCATCTCGTTGACGGAGGCGGTGAGAACAGGGTCGAGGCCGGTGGTGGGCTCGTCGTAGATGAGCATCTCAGGTCGGGTGACGAGCGCCCGGGCGAGCGCGACCCGCTTGCGCTGGCCGGCCGAGAGTTCGGAGGGCATGCGGCGGGCGAGTTCGGCGAGCGAGAGTCGCTCGAGCACCTCCGTCACGACCGGCGTTGCCTCTCGGAGCGAGAGCCGGTCGCCGGCCTCACGCAGCGGGAAGGCGCAGTTGTCGAAGACAGAGAGGGAGTCGAAGAGTGCCGCGCCTTGAAAGAGCATGCCGATGCGGCGCCGGAGCGCGCGGAGCTCTGCGTCGGGCAGCGCGAGCACATCGCTGCCGAGCACGGAGACGGTGCCGGCATCGGGGCGGAGGAGGCCCAGCAGGTGCTTCATCAGGACGCTCTTGCCGGAGCCTGAGCCGCCGATGAGGCTGGTGATTCTGCCCTGTTCCGCGGTGAAGTTG
>CAIQPA010000208.1 GCA_903873545.1 uncultured delta proteobacterium | reverse complement strand
CGGAGCGTCACAGACTTGTCGCCCTCCTTGATGGTCAGGCTCCGGCCGGAGGTCGTAACGCCCGCCGTATCGGCCGTAACCGTCTCCACAATCTGGCTGCCCCGCAGTTTGGCCACGCTCGGCACGATGCGGCCGACGAGCTCCGAGTCGACCTTGGCGCCCGCAGGCTCCGTCGCCTCCCATACATCGCCCTTCTTCACCAGCTTGAGCTTGGTCGGGCCGTCGAAGGTCAGCTCGGTGACCTTGCTCGCGTCGAAATCGGTCAGCTGAAGCTCGCGGAACTCCGTGGCCGCCTTGTCGAAGATGCTGCGGAGGTCGTAGCCCACCCGGTAGGCCTTGTCGGAGCCGTCAGGCTGCACCCAGGTGAGGTTCTTGCCCGTCTGCTCTACGCTGACGGTGCGGCCGAGCGTGAGCTTGGTGACCGCGCCACCCGCAGTGAAGGTAAGCTTGACCGGCTTCGGTGAGGCGCCGTCGGAGAGGCCAACCGCGCCGCTGCCCTCGGCGATGACACGGGTCTGGTCCACCAGCTGCGCCTTGCCGAAGATGGTCTCGATCTCCGAGACCACATTGGCGGCCGCGGTGAACTTGATGGGCGCCGTGATGTTCCAGCCCGTGGCCGACTTCTCGAGCACGATGGTCTCGCCTTCACGGGCGATCTCCACCTTGGTCAGCCCCTCGAGCTTGGGCATCTGCCAGGCCTGCGCCTGCTCGCGACCGGCACGCTTGGACTTGAGGAGGAGGTGGGCGCCGAAGAGCACGGCGAAGAGAGCAAAGACGATGATGATTTTTTTGTTCATGAGCTTCACGCGAGGTCGAGTGAGGTAAGGATCAGGCAGCCTTCTTGAACCGGGCGGCGAGCGCGGCACGGCGCCCCTTGCGGAGCTGCCAGGCGACTAGGCCGCCGAGGCTGAAGAGAAGCGGGATGCCGACGATGTTGAAGGCCTGCATCGTGAACTTCTTGCTGCTGTCGAGGCGCGAACCGTCGATGTAGGCCACCGAGCCACGGCCGCGGATCGCGATGAGGTCAGCGTCGCTGACGAGCCATTCGGTCGCATTCTTCAGGAAGTTCACCGCGCTCTCGCGGTACTCCTGCACCGACTGGCCGAGCGCGGGCGGCATGCCGCGCAGCGTGCGGGGGTCGGCGAGGGGGTCGTTGCGGTTGAAGACGTTGGAGATGAAGTCGCCGTTGCTGGCGACGACGATGCGGGCCTTGTCGGTGCTGCCATTGCCGACCGAGCTGGCGAGCTTGCCCTCGATGGTGACGATGACCGGGAAGGGGCCGGCAACCTCGTCCGGCTTCTCCTCCGTCGCATCCTCCACCGACAGCCCCATCGCGTTGGTCCGCTTCACGGTGGTCTCGGCGCTCGAGACAACCTCGGTGATGGTGAGCGTGCCGGCCTGCACCGCAGCCGTCGACGCCGCCGTGCGGGAGAGCGAGGAGATGGGCAGCGGCGTGGCGCGCTCCGCAGGCATGAAGGCCAGCAGGTTCACATTGGGCACCAGCAGCGACTTGCGGTTGATGTTGGTCATGAGCGGAAGACGGGGGTCGAGCGTCGGCACGGAGGCCTTGAGCGGCTCGTTGCCCATGTAGGCGACAACCTTCTCCACGACCGAGACCTGCGGGCTCTGGCGATCGATGAGGGTGTCCTTGTTGAGGGTCACGCCATACGACTCGATGATGCCCTCGAGGCCCGTCTTGTTCTCCTCCGGGACCGTGAACTTGGGCATGCCGGGGATGACGCCGATGTCGGGCGAGTTGCTCCGGTAGGGCGACTGGAAGATGGCAACGCCCTTGCCCTTCATCACGAAGGCATCGAGGTTCTTGGCACCCTCCGCGCCCAGGTCCTTGGTGGGGCCGAGGAGGACGAGGCCGTCGATGGTATCGGCGACCGGCTTGTCGAGCGTGACCCACTCGATGGCGAAGAGGTCATCGAAGAGCTGCGACTTGAGCTGGCCGGCGAGCTGCGTCTTGACCGCCTCGGCGGGGTCTTGGCCCTCGGGGCCACCCTGCTTGGCAGCCTCGGTGATGATGGTGTCGAAGAAGGAGCCGTCGCCGATGACAAAACCCACGGTCGGGATCTCCGTCTCGCTCGAAATCTTCCGGATGCGACGGGTCAGTTCATACTCGTAGTTCATGCCCGGGAAGACCTGCGGGATGACCTCCTGCACATCGCCCGAGGGCTTCTGGTAGACGATGGCGAGACCCATGAAGACCTCGCGCACCGAGAGTGCGGTGCTGCTCTGCTCGCCGACAGTGACGGGACGGATGCCGTAGTTTGCAGCCTTCTCCTTGTCCTCTTCGCTGGCGCCGGGGTCGACGATGGTGAAGCGGAAGTTGCCATCGCCGTTGGCCGCAAACTCCGACAGGAGGTCGCTGAGCTCGCGCTGGATGCTGTCGTAGGGCGGCGGCAGCTCGCTGGAGAGGAAGACCTTCACCTCGACGGGACTCTTGAGGTCAGAGACCAGCTTCTTGCTGGCCGGAGCGAGCGTGAAGCGGTGGTCACCCGTGAGGTCGAGGCGGCCGTAGAGGTCGGTCGAGACGAGGTTGAGCATCACTGCGACGCCGGCGAGGATGAGCAGGAAGAGGCCGTTGCCGAGCCCCGTCTTTGCGACCCGGTTACGCTGGGTTTGAAGTTCGGTTGTCATGGAGGAACCTGGAGCGGAGTTGGATGAAAGGAGGGTGCGGCCTACCAGCGGCGGCGCGACAGCACGATCGAGGCACCGCTCAGCGAGAGCAGCACAATCGTGAGGTAATAGAGGAGGTCGCGGGTATCGATGACGCCGCGCGAGACATTCTCAAAGTGGCCGCTCGTGCTGATGAAGCGGAGCACCTGCGCCACCGTCCCATCGGTGTGCGACGCCAGCTCACCAAAGGTGTTGAGCAGGAAGCAGCAGAAGAAGCTCACCAAGATGGCCACCATCTGGTCACGCGTCAGGCTCGAGACCAGAACGCCGACGGAGAGGTAGGCTGCGCCCAGGAAGAGCAGCCCCACATAGCCGCCAATGATCGGACCCCAGTCGAGGTCGCCGAGCGTCGCGAGCGACAGGGGATAGGGAAGCGTGGCGCCGAGCACGATGGCGAGCAGCGTGAGCGCAGCCAGGAACTTCCCGACGACAACCTGCGTGTCGGTCACGGGCAGCGTCATGAGCAGCTCGAGCGTCTTGGACCGCTGCTCTTCGGCGAGAAGGCCCATCGAGATGGCCGGAGCGAAGAAGGCCAAGAAGAAGGGGGCCCGCGTGAAGAAGGTCCGCATGGAGAGCTCGGTCGAGGCCGCGTTGAAGATCTCCAGCCAGAAGAGGCCGCCGGCGATGAGCAGGAAGAGCGCGATGACGATGTAGGCCGTCACGCTGGTGAAGGAGGCGCGGAGCTCGCGCTTGGCGATAGAGAGAATGGGATTCATGGCTTAGGACTCCGAGGATTCGGTCGAAGGAGCGGCGTCGCTCTCGGGCGGAAGGTACTTGCTCGCATCGGCGGGTGCCGCGGCCTTCGGGGCCACAGCCTTGGGCGCGCCCGATGAGGCAGTGAGAAGCCGGAAGAGCTTCTCGAGGTTGCGCTCCGCTGCGGGGTAGGCGGCGTAGAGTTCGTCGAAGTTGCCGTTGGCCACGACCGTGCCGCCGTTGATCAGGATGACCCGGTCGCAGAGCGCCTCAATCTCCTGCAGAATGTGGGTGGAGAGCAGCACCGTCTTCTCCTTGCCGATGCTCCGGATGAGCTCGCGGATGTCGACAATCTGGTTCGGGTCGAGGCCCGAGGTGGGCTCGTCAAGGATGAGCACGTCGGGGCTGTGGACGAGCGCCTGCGCAAGGCCCACACGCTG
>CAIQPA010000207.1 GCA_903873545.1 uncultured delta proteobacterium | reverse complement strand
GGTTGTGAAGGCGCCCGCGCAGACGACCCGGCGGGCGGCGAAGCTCGATCTGGCGCGCATCTACCTCTACGAACTGCGCCAGCCTGAGCGGGCCGCGGCGCACCTTCGGGATCTCATCGAAGCGGCGCCCTCGGACCTGCTGGCTGCGACGCTACGGTCGGAGCTCTGTTCGTTGCGCCTGCCCAAGGATGCGCCGCACTGCGGAGCGAAGTGATGGCGCGACGGCTCCTCCTCGCGCTGCTGGGGTTGTCGGGCTGTGGGACGCCTCCCGATGTCATCATCGAGGTGGGCTCCGTGCGGCCAGACCCAGCGGGGTCGGGCGAAGGTTCGGGCGCGGGGAGTGGCTCGGGTGAAGGTTCGGCGGCAGAACCATGGGTCGCGCCGGGACGGGCGGGTGAGAGCATCTTGGCCATCGAGGTACGCCCCGGTCGTGGTTGGAGCGTGGGCGTGGTCGTCGCTCCGAGCTACTTCGTTGGCATATCGCCGGGCGGGGTACCCATCGACCTGCACTGGCGGGACGCTGCGGGACGAGAGGGAGAGGCGACGCCGCTCTTCATCGACCGCAGTACAGGCCTGTTTCTGGCGGAGTCGGAGGCGCTGGAGGCTTCGGCCATTGCACTGTCAGATGGCGTTACCGGCTCGTCAGACAGGGTCATCGGCCACCCGACCTTCGGAGTGGAACGCGGCGGCTGGATGACGCTCGCCTTCGAGCGCCTGCGCGAGCAGTGCGACAACGGGGTCGACGACGACGGCAACGGCCTGGTGGACTGCACGGATGCAGGTTGCGGCGGCGCAGCGGCCTGCAATGCGGAGTGGCCCGAAGATTGCCGGAACGGCCGCGACGATGATGGCGACAGCTTTGAGGACTGCGCCGATGCCGACTGCGACCGCGACAGCCAGTGCAGCGATTCATGCGACAGATCGAGGGTGCTGGCGTTGCCCTCGGATACAGGCCTCGATGGCGCGGCGCTGCTGGACGACTGCGGCCGGCTCACCGGCATCGCGGGCATCGCTGCGCGCCGCCTCCTCGGGGACGAGTCCTGCCGGCGGCCGGAGGAGCAGGTAGCGGAGACAGCTGCTCCCGTTGAGCCGCTTGCCTGCGTGAGCGGGGCGCGACCGGAGATTTCGCTGGGGGAGATTCGGGCGCTGCTCGCAGCCGCCGATGTGGGGGTCACAGCTGCTGTTGGCTGCCAGTCTGAAGCGACGGTGCCGGTGCGGATGGACTACGCGACGCGCGGTATGACGGTCTCGGGAACGACGCTGGCGATGCTGCGGCGGGCGCGCACGATGGTTTATGCGGGCCCTGGTTTCTCCGCGGTGAAGGTGGCCGAACCATCGCTGCTCATTGCGCCGACCGCTGCGCTGCCACCGCGGGGCGACTCGCCTGACGACCTCGTCGGAATTGATGGAACCAGCGTGTCGTTGGCGAGTAGCTTCCAGCGTCCTGAGCCGATCAGCGCAACGCTGTCTGCACTCTTTTACCCGATCTCGACAGCGACTGGCTTCCCGCTCGCGGCGCGGGAAGAGGCCGTCGCGGGCAACGACTACTACCTCATCGGGCACCCCGACACCTTGGGCTGTGGGGCCGGTTGGGTGGTGAGCATGGTCAAGCTTGTGGCCTTCGGCGCGGGAGACGAGCTCATCTTCGAGGGGGCCGGCTACAGCGTCGGGGCAGCGATTGTGACGCCTTCGGGCGGATTGCTCGCGATCGCCACCGACTGTGAGCCTGCGGCGGCGGAGGCGATCTCGCCGGCATTGGCCTCCGACGATCCGTTGGTGCTGTCGAAGGGTTGCGCCATCATCGGCAGCCGCATCCCTGCGCCGTAAGCCGCGCTAAGCGGCGGTGCCGGGCAGACCGACGAGCGCGCGGTGCAGCTGCCTGTCGTGGGAGCGGCGCGCGCCGTAGCCAGCGATGGTGGGACCGCAGCAGGCGATGAGGGCTCGGAGCAGTGTGACTGCTTTCTCGAGGGCGCCGACCACGGTGCGGCCCCGCTCAAAGCGGGCGCCGTTGCGCCGCAGCTTATGGCCAATCTGCCGGTAGAGCCGGGCCGCGACGATCATCGCCACGCGGGTCTTCCAGGGGATGTAGCGCATGCCGGCCTCCGCGCTCTCGTAGTAGCGTTCGGCGAGATCGAGGAGGTCTCGGAGAATGGAGGCGATGGCACCGCTGTCGCGCGGGTCGATGGCGAGTTCGCCGGGCCCGACCGCGACGCCGGCCGCTCGGAGGCGTGCAGCGGGCAGGTATCTGCGGCCGAGCGCTGCATCATCCGCAATGTCGCGGCAGATGTTGGTGAGCTGCATGGCGACCCCCAGATCGAGGGCGTGGGGATGAGCGACAGGGTCACGGACGCCGATGACGCCGCACATCATGAGTCCGACTGTCCCGGCCACACCGTAGGCGTAGCGCAGGAGTTCATCGTCGGTCTCGAAGCGTGCTGGCGTGAGGTCGCTCTCCACGCCCTCCATCAGCGCGAGCGCAGCACCACGCAGCACCGGGTCGGCTGCGCAGAACTGTGCGAAGAGCTGCATCGGCGCGTCTGCTGTTGCTGCGCCGTCGAGCTCTGCACGAAGCGCGCTGAGCGCGGAGGCTGCGGCGGCAGGGCTGGGTGCCTCGTCCACGGCATCGTCTACGCGGCGGCAGAAGCGGTAAACGATGGCGCCCCAGCCGAGCGCTTCTGGAGGGAGGAGACGGGAGGCGAGACGGAAGGTCTTGGAGCCCGCAGAGAGCGTCGCGACAGCATCTGCGAATGCTGCTTCGCGGGCTGCGGAGCCGGGCTGGAGCGCGGTCGTCATCTGTTCGGCGAGGCGAGGCTCACGGAGGGGAGCGGAATGCGTTGCGCCTCGGAGAGGTCGGGCAGCGTGTGCTCCAAGACTTTGGCTCCGCAAAGGACGCCCGGCACGCCCGCGCCGGGGTGGGTGGAGGCACCGGCGAAGAAGAGGTTGGTCACATCGTCGGACTTGTTGTGATAGCGGAAGTAGGCGCTCTGCGTGAGGCGGGGTTCGAGTCCGAAGGCGGCGCCATCCATGCTCCGGAGCCGGCCCGAGAAGTAGCGGGGGTCGACCGAGAAGGAGGTGGCGAGGTTGTCCTTGAGACCCGGCAGGTGGGTGCGATCGAGGAAGGTGAGGATGCGGTCGAGGTACTCCTCGGACTGCGCCTCCCAGTCGATACCGGACTTCTCATTGGGGACAGGCGAGAGGACGTAGAAGCACTCGTTGCCCTCCGGCGCCATGCTCTTGTCGGAGCGGGTGGGGGCGTGGAGGTAGAGCGAGAAGTCTTCTGCAAGGATCCGCTTGTTGAAGATGTCGTTCAGCAGCCCCTTGTAGCGGGGCCCGAGGATGATGGTGTGGTGAGCGATGTCTTCGTAGGTCTTCTTGGTGCCGAAGTAGGCGACGAAGAGGCTCATGGACTGGCGGCGGCGGGCGATGGCGCCGTCCGTGTACTTCTTGCGGTGCTTTGCTGCGACCATCTTGGTGTAGACGACGGAGGGGTCTGCGTTGCTGACGATGAGGTCGGCCTCGAGGGTCTCTCCGTTCTCGAGCCGGACGCCGCTGACAGCTCCGCTCGCGTTGACCTCAATCTCGGCGACGGGCGCGTTCAGACGAATCTCAACGCCGAGCTCGGTGAGCAGGCGGGTGAGCGAGCCGACGATGGCGGTGGTTCCGCCGAGCGCGTAATGGACGCCCCACTGCCGCTCCAACCAGTGGATGAGCATGTAGATGGAGCTGGTCTGGAAGGGGTTTCCGCCCACGAGCAGTGGCTGGAAGGTGAAGACCTGGCGGAGCCGCTCATCCTCCATGAAGCTGGCGACGAGGCCGTAGACCGACTTGTAGGAGCTGAGCCGGATCATGTCGGGGACGACGCGGAGCATCTCGCTGATGCGGTCGAACGGGCGGTCTGCGAGCTGCAGGTAGCCGATGTCGAAGATCTCTTTCGCCTTGGCGACGAGCCGTTGGTAGTTGTCGACGTCGCGGGGGTTGATGGCTCGGATGTTTGCGAGCAGGCGCTCTTCGTCGCCCACGTAGTCAAAGCGGGAGCCGTCGTGGAACTCGATGCGGTAGAAGGGGTCTACGGGCACCAGTTGGAAGTAGTCTTCACGCTTGCGGCCGACGAGTTCGAAGAGTTCGTCGATGAGGTAGGGAGCGGTGATGACGGTGGGGCCGGCGTCGAAGGTGAAGCCGTCGCGCTTGAAGACAGAGGCGCGGCCGCCGGCCTGCTCGTTGGCCTCGAGAACGGTGACATCCCAGCCGCGCGCGCGAAGGCGGACTGCCGACGCGAGCCCTCCGAAGCCGGAACCGATGACGATGGCGCGATTGCCTGAACGGGTCATGAAGAGACTCCGGATGCCGGGTTAGACGGCCTGTGCCGCGCTGCCACTCGGGCTTGCTTGGCGTTGGGATGGGTGATGGGCTCGCCCCGGCAGGAAGGCAAGGGGAGCGAGCGAGCGAGCGATGAGTTCTTCGGCGACGGCGAGCAAGGCAGGCTCTGCCGCGAGCTCGGCGCGGGCCTGTGCGGCAATGCCGTGGATGCGTTCGAGGACAGCATCGAGTGCGCCGGATTCCTCGAACTGCAGGGCAGCCCAGGCGACATCTTCGGCACTGGTGCGCTCGCGGGAGCGCAGGAGGATTTCGACGAGGCGGGAGCGGTCGCGCGGAGAGCGGCTGAGGTGCTCCACGACGAGCGCGCTTACCTTGCCCTCTCGGATGTCGGCTCCCCGCTCGCCCCGACCCTTGTCGCCATAGAGGTCAACAACGTCGTCCTGCAGCTGAAAGAGCATGCCGAGCTCTGCGAAGGGGGCAGAAAGACGAGCAGCATCGGCAGCGCGCCCAGCGATGATGAGCGCGCCAGAAACGGGGAGCGCGAACAGCGCCGCAGTCTTGCCGGCGACGGCCTCGTTGTAGTGGTCATTGTCGAGGCGTTGGCCGCGGAGCATGTCGAGCTCCGCAGACTGGCCGCGGACGGTGGTCTCAGCATCTTTGGCGAGGGCGCGGGCAAGCGGCCAGCGGGCGGCCTCGGGCAGCCCGTCGGTGTCGAGCGCTACGAAGGGGAGCATGAGGAGCAGGTCGCCGGCGTTCACAGCTTGGGGCATACCGTGCATGGCCCAGGTAGTGGGGTGTCCGCGACGGACGGTGTCGCCATCCTGAAGGTCGTCGTGGACGAGGCTGGCATTGTGGAGGAGCTCGCAGGCTGCAGCCCAGGGGATGGCGGCTTCGACGGGGAGGCCGACAGCGTCGCAGGCCCCGAGTGCGAGTTTGGCGCGGAGCCGCTTTCCGCCCGTTGCGAGGTGCTCTCCGACGATGGCACCGAGGCGATCCAGGCGGGGCCCCGTGGCAAGCCGCCAGATCAGGCTCTCGACCGCTTCGAGCGGCGTAGCGGCTGGCGTCGCACCGTGACGCGTTTCGACCGCGGGCCCGGTGCGAGCGGGTTGTGGAGAGGCGGAGTTCGCCATGCGATAGGACCTTGAGCGGGTTGGCGCAGGAGGATTCTACCAACTTTGATGCAGCGATCGTCGCGGAGTTGCGGTGCGATATGGATCAGGCGCCGGAAAGCTCTCGCACCAACCGCATGGCCTCCGGGCGGAACCCCGCCGCGGCGAGCAGGCGCTTGAGCCGCCAGGAGCCCTGTTGAAAGTGCATCCACATGGTCGAGGCGAGCTCGTTCGCGCTGCCCGAGGCCGTGAGATAGGCTTGGACGCGCTCCGGCGGGAGCTGGAAGAACTCTTCGAAGAAGGCTGAGGTCTGCGCATGGTCGCAGCGGAGGAGCACTTCGAGGCCGAAGCGATAGAGCGCCCACATGCGCCGCCGATCGGCGGGCCATGCGGCCTGCCAGACCTCCTCCGCAGTGGCGCCCGTCGCGGCTACCCGGGCAGCATCGCGGGCCCAGCCGAGGCCATGGCCAAGGAGGTAGCCCGAGGCCGGATGGACCCAGCCGGCGGCGGCGCCCAGCGGGATGACAGCGCCTGCAGCTGTCGGTGGTTGCGCGCCCATGGGGATGTAGCAGTGCTCCTCGGTCCCGGCGATCCAGAGCGCCTCCCCGAGCCCGAGCTGGTCGAGCCGGGCGCGGAGCCGGACGCGGAGTCGTTCGATGGCGAAGGCGGGCCTGGCAGAGAGGACGGTCTCTTCCACGAAGAGCCGGCCCGGGGCCGTCGGCACGCTGTAGAGGAAGCTCGGCGGCTCACCGTCGGGAGTGGCGAACGACCAGTCCATGAAGCGCATGGGGAGGCCGGGGTGGCCAGGCGGCAGCTCGATCTCGACGCCGAAGGCGGTCTGGGCGGGCAGCGCTGCG
>CAIQPA010000206.1 GCA_903873545.1 uncultured delta proteobacterium | reverse complement strand
GGCTGTTGCCGCGCGCGACGAGGAACGGCATATCTTTGGACGTTTCTGGCACGAGCATCTGCCCCAGCCAAGCGCGCGACGCAGCGGGCGCGAGGCCGACTTTGTGGCGAAGATCTGCGGGCTCGCTCCCGGCGCGCGGGTGCTGGATGCCGGTTGCGGAGCAGGTCGCCACGCGCTGGAGTTTGCGCGCCGCGGGTACATCACGACGGGCGTCGACCTTTCGGAAGAGATGCTTGAGCTGGCGCGCGAACGGGCCAAGGGGGCGTCGGCCGTGACCTTCGTAGAGGCTGATCTGCGGGCCCTGAACCTAGCGCGGGAGTTCGATGCCGCTGTCCTCCTCGACAGCACGCTCGGGCTTCACGAGGACGGTGAGACGGTAGAGATTCTCCGTCGGCTGTCGGCCAGTCTGGTGCCGGGAGGCAGGCTCGTGGTGGAGGTTCTGAATCGGGACTTCGTCCTCGATGAGATGCCGACGCGGAAGTGGCTGGAGACCTCGGTCGCCGTCATCCTCGACGATGTCTCGTTTCACCCCGAGACCAGCCGCCTGCGCGTCAAGCGAAGCGTCGCTCCGCACGGAGAGAAGGCGGCAGAGTTCGCCTACTCTCTCCGGCTCTACGCGCTGCACGAACTCCGCGTGCTGCTGTCGCTGGCGGGATTCGAGGTCGTCGAAGTGGCCGGCTCGATCCATCAGCGGGGCGCCTATCTGGGCAGCCGCGATCGCTCGATCTGGCTCCACGCCCGTCGCCGGAGCGGGTAGTCGACCGCCGCTACTTTGCCGGTGCAGCCTTGAAGGTTGCGTCCGCTATCACGCCCTCTTCCGAGAGGGTGAAGCCGTCCACCGCCTTCTGTAGGGTGCCGGTTACCGTCACCACGCTGCCCTCCTTGATTGCGGCTTCCGCCTCGCGCTCAAAGCCCGTGACGAGGAGGGTAAGGTCGGGGCGATTGAGATCTGCGAGTGAGAAGTGAGGAGGCAGGCAGCCATCCTTCGCGCCACACCGGTAGGCATCGACGACGCGGCCCTCCACCACCACCGGCTGGCCGAAGAGCTCGGGCCGATGCTTGCGGAGGCCCGCGGCGGTCCAGTTGCCTGCGGCGTTCTTCTCGACCAGATCAAAGGCCTCCGGCGGAGGAACCGGGGGCAGGTTCACCTTCGCGGGTGGGCGTGTGTCCACCTTGGGCGCAGCTGCCTGCTGCTGGCAGCCCGCGGCGGCAACAAGGACGAGGCCGAGAAGGAGCCGAGCAGGGACACGCATGCTACTTCTTGCCCCCGCGCGGCGCGAGCGTGACGGCGAAAGGCCGACCACCGACCTCCTCGTTCTGCACCGCGGCGACGACATCCTTGGCGAGGTCTGCGCGCACCCGGAGCGTGGCGGTCGTGGGAGCAAGCGTGACGCCGTCAAAGTCCTCGGCATCGAAGCCCGTCAGGACCGCGAGCTTGGCGGCCAGGATGTCTGGGGAGGCGAACTGGTCGAGCCCCATGTTGACGCGGAGGGTCACCAGCTTGATGGGCTCCGGCTCGGGCATCGGGAGCGCGGGGGCGGTGTTTCCGCGGCCTGCGCGGCCACCGCGATCGCGGCGATCCCGGTCGGGCCTGGGCTTGCGCTCCGGACGGGCGTCGGGGCGCGGCGCTCGGTCTGCCTGTGGCGCTGGAGCAGGAGCCGCCGCCTTCGGCGGACGAGGCTCCTGGTTGCGCTCCTGCGTGCGCTCGGGGCGGGGGCCACGGTCGGCCTGCTTCGAGGGCTGCTGAGGCGGACGAGCCGGCTGCTGCGGGGGCTGCGAAGCCTCCGCAACGCGCGGCGCACCTTCGCCCTGAACGAGGGCGCGGTACATGCGGCGCGGGCCGTGCGACTTCTCGATTCCAGGATGCGACTCAGCGAGCTCTACGGCGCGCTCAATCTCAATCTGGAAGGTCTGGGCGATGGACTCATCCATCCGCCAGCGGCCACGCCGGCGCGACTTGTGCACATTGGAGAGCCACTGGAAGACGGCCTCGGCGGTTGCATCGCCGCCGGTCGAGCCGGCTGCGGGTGCGTCGTCGGGTCGCCGGTCATCGGCCTCCTGTGCCTCATCCGTCTTTGCGACGGGCTGCTGCGGCGCGGGCGCTGGCTGGGCCGGGCGATCCTCGCGGCGCGGCGGCCTCTCACCGCGGGGCTCTCGCTGCTCTCGCTGTTCGCGGGGCGGGCGCGGGGGCTGCGCCTCGGAGGCAGCAGGAGCGGGAGCAGGAGCGGCAACGGGAGCAGGAGCGGCAACGGGAGCGCCGGCCTCCGTCGGTGTCGGGGCTTCGAATCCGGTCGCAGTATGCTGCGTGGTGTCGATGTGGGCGGCGAAGGCGAGGAACTTGGCGATGGTCCGACCGCCATCTTCGCGGGCGAGGATGCGCCGCGCGAGCGGGAGGAAGTCGCCGTAGATGAGCTCTTCCGATGCATCGATGTGGTGAACGAGCTGCCCGATGGCGCGGTCGGCGCGGGCCTCAGCGACTGTGGTCGAGGAGGGCAGGCTGCGGATCTCCATGGGGATACCGAAGAACTTCCGGAGCGCCTGATGGCAGGTCACATCGGCAGCAGTCAGCAGGGAG
>CAIQPA010000205.1 GCA_903873545.1 uncultured delta proteobacterium | reverse complement strand
GGGAAAGGCCCAGAAGGGCAGCGCGAGCTCGCCACGCTTCAGCCAATCTGCAGCCTCGTGCCAGAGCGGAAATGCCGCGTCTGCAGTCCGAAGCAGCACACCCTCCAGCCCCGGCACAGGCGCCAGCCGCGTCTGCGCCAGCACAAAGGCCCGGCGCTCCTCGGCGCTCCGCTCCACGCCCACTACTTGACGAGCGAGAGGTCCGCGCCGGTTGCCATGATCTGGTAGGCCTTGACGGGCCCCGTCACCTTCCGCGGTGCCTCGCCCGCCTTCGCTGCATCGTCGGCGTAGTGCTGCGCCTCGTCCTGCGACATCTCCCGCTCGGTCAGCACACCCTCGATGTCCACCTTCCCGCCCATGGCGTTCTTGGGCATGAAGAAGGCGTAGTCCTTGAACTTCACCCGAACCTCCTGCTTGAGCTCGGGCGCGGTCAGCGTCATCCAGCAACCCTTGTTCTGGCAGACGCCCGAGACCTTTGCCGCGATGCGGCAGACCTTGCCGGAGGGGACGCAGGCCTCGATGGCCGTCGAGATGGGCATGGCCGGTCCGGCCGTCGTGAAGGCCCATCCGTAGTGCGCTGTCGTGCCGGCTGCCTGGTCGGGAGGCGTGCGGTCAAAGCCGAGCCCCTTCGCTGGCGCCGCGGATCCCTCTGAGGGCTGCGAAGTCGGCGCAGCCACTGCGGCGGGAGCTGCCGCTGCTGCAGGCGTCGGAGCAGCCTTCTGCACAGCAGCTGCGGATCCACTTCCAGCTTCGGGCGCCGCCGCCGGCGTCGGCGAACCGCAGGCCACAACTCCCATCATCATCAACGCCAGTCCAAAATGCCTCATTGCTGCCTCCACGCGCTGCGTTCCGTTGCTCTGCGGAGGCTGCTAGACCGAACGCCTCGCTTCTTCAACCGCAGGGCAACAACGCGTGGCCTCCGACGGCGTCATTCAGTTCCAACTCCACCATCGGGATGCGCTGCTCCCCGACGCTGAAGCGATCGGAATCCTCTCCGGACTCCGCGACGCGCTCCACGCCCGAGGCTGGATTGGCCGCGACCCTGCGCGCTACGGAGGCCTTGGCTACGGCAATGTGAGCCGGCGTCTTGCCGGCGACGCCTTCCTCGTCAGCGCCACCCAGACCGGCCACCTCGCAACACTCGCCGCCCTCCATTGGGTGACCGTCACCGCAGCCTCGCCCGCCACCAACGAACTCTGGTCCGAGGGCGCCAGCAAACCCTCGTCGGAGTCGCTCACCCACGCGGCGATCTATCAGGCCTGCGTTGCTACCTTCGTCTGCCACATCCACCATCCCGCCCTGTGGAATGCCGTCTGCGCCGCTGCCATCGCGCTACCGAAGACCCCTGCCTCGGCCACCTACGGTACACCCGCGATGGCAGCGGCGCTCTCACGCATCACCGCGACCAACAACCTTCCATTCGTAGCCGCCATGATCGGTCA
Organism: uncultured delta proteobacterium; assembly: GCA_903873545.1. Lineage (GTDB taxonomy): Bacteria > Myxococcota_A > Bradymonadia > REDH01 > REDH01 > CAIWGR01. Next base: position 1,643 of record CAIQPA010000205.1, on the reverse strand, counting down.
CGAGGATGGCCTCATGGCTGCAGCAGAGAGCCCTGAGGCCCTGCTCGAACTCCTCGACAGGCTCTCCGCCGCAATCGCTACGGCGCGGTGAGCGCAGCCTCGATGGCCGCCGTCACCTCGGCGCTCATGGGCGTCGTGGTGGGGGCGAAACGGTTGATCACGAAGCCGTTCTTATCGACCAGGAACTTGGCGAAGTTCCAAGCGATCTCACCCTGGAAGGCCTCCGGGGTCTCCGTCGTGAGCGTGCGGTAGAGCGGCGCAATCTTCGGGCCCTTGACCACAATCTTGTCGAACATGTCGAAGGTCACGCCGTATCGGCTCGAGCAGAAGGTGGCGATCTCCGTGCTCGTACCAGGCTCCTGCGAACCGAACTCGTTGGCGGGGAAGCCGAGCACCTTGAGGCCGCGCGCCTCGTAGGCGGTGTAGAGGGCCTGCAGCTCTTCGTACTGCGGCGTGAGGCCGCACTCGCTCGCCACATTCACCACCAACATCACCTTGCCCCGGTAGTCCTGAAGGCTCGTCTCCGTGCCGTCGAGCCGCTTCACCGTGTGGTCAATCCTGCCTTCCATGTGTTCTACCTCTGTGAGGGTGCCGCTGCCTGAGCCTGCACCCGTTTCGCCGCTTCCCGAACCGTTGCCCGAGTCGCTGCTTGCATCGTTACCTGCGCCACTGCCAGAACCAGTCGCGGTAGAGCCCGCTGCGCCCGAGCCGCTCGCTTCTCCGTCAGCGGCGGGCAGGTCTGACGACTTGGCACAGCCGACTGCAAAAGAAAGGACAGACAACAACAGCGTGCGACCGAGAACCGACATGATCCACCTTGAACAAGACCGTGGCCTCTTGCGCCAACCTGTCCTTAGATGCAAGCAAACTCCAAACAGTTCTTTCCGGTGACGAAGGCGATGCGCACAACCCTGCTCCTCTACGCAGCGGCGCTCGCGGCCTGCGCGCCAGCCCCAGCGCAGCAGCCCGTCACCATCGCCGTTGCCACCGACCTCGCCCCGTGGGCCCACACCCACAAGGCAGAGCTCAGCGAGGCTCTCGGCGGCCCCGTGACCGTTGTCGCCGGCCCCTCGGGCCAGCTCGCCACCCAGCTCCTCGCCGGCGCCCCCTTCGACCTCCTCCTCTCGGCCGACAGCGCCACGCTCGACCGCCTGCTGCCGACCGACCGCTGCGACATCGGCTCGCGCCGCCCCTTCGCCACGGGCCACCTCGCCCTCGCGCTCGCACCCCACCTCGCGCTCCCTGCCACGGTCGCGACGCTCGCCTCCGACGCAGTCACAACGATCGCCATCGCCAACCCCGAGCATGCCCCCTACGGCAGGCTCGCACGCGCCTACCTCGGCTCGCTCCCCGAGGCGCCGCGCCTGCTGCCCAAACTCGTCTTTGCTGCGAGTGCGGCCGACGCTGCCGCCTGGGTCGATCGCGGCGCGGCCGATGCAGCCGTATCCGCCTGGTCGCTCCTCCGGACGCAACCCGAGGGTCGCCGCCAGCAGCTCTCCGGAGCCGCAACCGCGCTCCCCGCGACCGGAATCGTCTGCGGCCCGGCCGCCTCGGCAATCGCGCCACGCTGGCAGGCGCTCACAGCCGCTCCCTGGTTCAGCCAGAGCCTCACCGACGCCGGCTTCGGCCCGCCGCCATGACGC
>CAIQPA010000204.1 GCA_903873545.1 uncultured delta proteobacterium | reverse complement strand
GGCGCTCTTGCTGGTCGTTCACCTGCCTGTGAGCGTCTCGGCGCGGTATCAGCTGGCGCAGGGTCGGCTCTGGTCTGCGACGATGGTCTCTGTGGCGAGCGGACTGCTGAACCTGGGGCTGAGCCTGCTGCTGGTGCGGCCGTTCGGCCTTGCGGGCGTCGCAGCGGGCACGGTCATCTCGCAGGCGGTGACGGTGATGCCGCATCACACGCTGGCTGCGATGCGGGGGCTTGGCCTGACGGCGCGGGGCTTCTTGCTGCCGATGCTGGTGCGGGTGTTGCTGGCCTCCATTCCGATGGTTGTGGTGGCGGGGTGCTGGCGCTGGAGCTGGCTCCGGTTTGGCCAGGCGGGCGCTGCCTTTGGCGCTGTCGCCTGCGCTGCCACAGGCCTCGTGATTGTCTGGTGGCTGGCGCGGAGGCGTCGCTGATGCGGAGCTTCCTCTACCTCACACCGCGGTTTGCGCCGGCGGCGACGGTGGGCGCGCTGCGGGCGGTGAAGTTCTGCCGCCATCTCCCTGTGCAGGGGTGGCGGCCGGTGGTGCTGAGCGACATGGAGGCGGCGCGTGGTTTTGACCCATCGCTCGAGGCGCTGCCTCCCGCCGACCTCTGTGTGGAGGTCGGCTGGCGTGCCGAGAGCGGCGCGGTGCTGTCGGCTATGCGCGCCGGCCTGCGGGTTGCGCCCGATGTCGATACCCGCGGACCCTTCAAGCGAGCGCTTGCAGACCGTATCCGCGCAACTGCGCCCGCTCTCATCGACGGCCCGCGGGCGCTGCTGCAGGAGCTCAAACTTCCACTTTCTGCGAGCGAGCTCCGCCGGATCCACCATGCCGTTGCGGCAGCGCGTAGGCTTGTTGCGCGGGAGCGATGTGAGGCGATTGTTGCGAGTGGGCCACCCTGGGAGGCGCTCGTCGTGGGGGCAATCGTGGCGCGGTTGGAGAGGCTGCCGCTGCTGCTCGACTTCCGTGATCCGTGGGCGCTCTGCGAGCTCGGACGAGCGGAGCGGAGCTGGATGGAGCAGCAGAAGGCGCTGCTGCTGGAGCGCTGGTGCGTTGGGCAGGCCACCGCGCTGCTGCTCAACACCGATGCGGCGCGGGACGATTATGCGCGGGTCTACGGCGGCCGCGCGGGCCTGCGCATCGAGACGCTTCGGAACCATGCGGAGGCCTGGGAGAGCAGGCCCGAGGTGGAGCGGAGCGGCCCCTTCCGGCTGGTCTGTCCGGGCCGTCTCCGCGACCGTGTGATGAGCCACGGCCTGGTGCGGGCGCTTGCTGCGCTGGCCGCCGAAGGCTGGGGCCCGGAGCAGCTGGTGTTCGAAGTGGTCGGACCGCTGTCGCGCCGCGCCGAGGATGCGTTCCGGGCTGCGGGTGTGCTCCGTTTCGTCCGGCTGGTGGACTGGATGCCGCAGAGCGATGTCTCGGCGTGGCTTGCGACGGGCGATCTACAGATCGTCCTCAACGCAGCGACGCGGCAGCGCATCCCTGCGAAGTTTTACGAGTGCCTGATGGTGCCGCGGCCGGTGCTGGTGTGTGGTGCAACCCGAGAGATGGCACCGCTTACGGCGGGCATGGAGGGAGTGTGGTTGTGTGACCGCGAAGACGAGGCCCCGATCGCGGCTGCGATTCGCGCTGCGCTGACGGGAAGGCGAGCGGCGGTGGTTCGTGAGACCGGCGCGCTGACCAGCGAGCGTGCCGCCGCGCGGCTTGCGGAGCTGCTCTGTGCGGTCAGCCCGCGCGGCGCGGTGGCCTCGCCTTCGAGCGAAGAGTAGAGGCTCCATGCCACCTCGGGAGCCTGCCTTGCCACACTGCCTCTATCTCTCATCGGCCTTTCCG
>CAIQPA010000203.1 GCA_903873545.1 uncultured delta proteobacterium | reverse complement strand
CGTGGGTACGGGCGTCCCATTTGGCGGGCAGGCGGAGCTGCGGGAGCAGGTCGCTGGCGCGGACGATGGGGCCTGCGACGAGCTGCGGAAAGAAGGAGATGAAGGTGGCGAAGCGGAGGAAGCTGGGCTCCGAGGCGAGGCTCCCGCGGTAAACATCGATGGTGTAGCTGAGGCTCTGAAATGTGAAGAAGGAGATACCGGCCGGCAGCACGATCTGGAGCACCGGCAGAACGACCTCGGAACCGGTCGCCTCGGCCAGGGACTGGAGCGACGCGAGAAAGAAGTTGGCATACTTGAAGTAGGCGAGGATGCCGAGGTTTGTGACCAGGCTCACGAGCAGCCAGCCCCGCCGTACGCGCGGCTCGCTGCTCGCCTCGATGCGTCGCGCGACCAGCCAGTCGAGGGTGGTCGAGAAGGCGATGAGCCCCAGCATCTTCCAGTTCCAGACGCCGTAGAAGAGGTAGCTGCAGACGAGCAGCCACCAGAGGCGCGGCGCCTCTGTTCGACGCAGCGCCCAATAGGCCGCGAAGACGATGAGGAAGAACCAGCCGAAGAGTGCAGAGTCGAAGAACATGGTTAGTTCCGGCTCCGCACGAGGCAGAGGTGTGCAGCGGAGTTCGCGGCGTCTGCGAGGGCGGAGTCGTCAAAGGCGTCGAACATGAGCCGCATCGCGGGCATGCAGCCACTCACAGTCTGGGCCGCCGGCTCGATGCGACCGGTCGGCAGCGCAAACGACTCGCCCCGCTTCCAGAGTTCGAAGTTCTCCAGCAGGTCACCCGCCAGCCGCGCGCCGACGAGCCCGTATCCAGCGCTCGTTAGGTGGACGCCGTCGGCCTGGCCGCGCGTCGGCACTGCGGCCATCCACTCCCACATCGAACCGGTGCCGCCCATGGCTGCGGCGATGTCCCAGGTGGCGCAGCCTTCGGCCTCCGCCATGGCCGTGAAGGCGGCCGAGACAGCAGCAACCGCGGGCTCCGAGACATTGCACATCTCGACCTCGGCAGGTGTCGTCGCCGCTTCGAGGCAGGCCCGGACCTGCTTGGGGTTGCGTGTCGCATCGGGCGGCAGGATGACGAGGCAATCGGAGCCGGGCGCTGCAGACCGGGTGAGCTTGAGCCACTTCTGCAGGCTGGAGGTGACGCCGGCCGCGCCCCGCTCCATGGCTGCTGCACGTCGCTCCGCCGGGAGATTGTCGGTCTGACCTGCCACGCCCCAAGCCTCGTTGGTGCCGAAGGCGTAGACGAGCAGCGAGGGTTCCGCGGCCGCGACTTCGGCGGCGACGAGAGCGCTGTTTCCACGCAGGAACTGCGAGGCCTGCGCTCCGTTGAAGGCCGCCACGCTGTAGCTGATGCCCGCGGCGTCGCGTTCGCCCATGGACCCCAGCAGCGAGACAGGCCCATCTCCGACAGCGGAGAGCCGGGCGGAGCCACCGGCTGGCAGGTCGATGGTCAGCGCCAGCAGGCCGAGTTCGTCTGCGGCGGTGCTGCGCCGGCCAATGAGTTCGGTGCCGCGATAGAGGTCGACGCTGCCGCCTCCGGGTTGCGCGAGGGCGTGAAAGCGGACCCGGTCGAGGTCGGTTCCGTAGCTGCAGCGGCGGCTCGGACCGCGCGATACCGTATCTTCGGCCGTTGCGGAATCGAGCCGAAAGGCACCCATTCCGAAGGGAGGACTGCTGTCGGCCGATGCCGCACGCACCCGCTGCCAGCCGCCGCTCATCTCGTAGTCGGCGCAGCGTTGCGCGTAGCCCTTCCACGGCAGGCCGGGGAGGAGAAAGCCGCGGCCGCCATCTCCGAACCGGGT
>CAIQPA010000202.1 GCA_903873545.1 uncultured delta proteobacterium | reverse complement strand
GGGCCACTGCTGAAAGCCGAAGCCGCGCAGGATGCCGGGCGCCGTGTCGGTCGCCATCCAGCCGGCCTCGACCAGCAGGGTACCGGAGCCACACATCGGGTCACAGAAGGGCGACTTGCGGTCCCATTCGGAGTAGCGGATGAGCGCGGCAGCGAGGCTCTCTCGGATGGGGGCCTCCACATCCTTTCGCCGATAGCCGCGGAAGGCCAGCGGCGCTCCGTTGAGGCCGATGAGGAAGCGGAAGGTGTCGCCGTCTGCCAGCACGACCAGCTGCAGGTCTGCATTGTCTTTGTCGACGTTGGGGCGGCGGCCGTAGGCCTGGCGGACCGTGTCGACGACGGCATCTTTGATGACCAGCGCGGCGTATCGGCTGTCTGCGAAGAGTTCGCGACCGCCCTGCACCTGCACCGAGATGGTTGCGTCGGCGGTGAACCAGTCGAGCAGCGGCAGCGAGCGGACCGCGTCGTAGAGCTGGCTCTGCGCCCGGATGACCTCTTTGCCGATGAGCGCCATCACGCGCTGCGCGGTGCGGAGCCAGAGGCAGGAGCGCATGCCGTCTGCGATGGTGCCGGTGAAGACCACGCCGCCGGGCACCATGGTCGGGGCCTCGAAGCCGAGTTCGATGAGTTCTTCCATGAGGATTCTCTCGGTGCCGCGGACGGCGGTGGCGAGGAATCTCATGCGGTTCAATTCAGGGGTGCGTCTTCTCATGGTGGGGCCGACTAACGGGCTGCGGAGGGTCGCGCAAATCTTCGCGCGGAAGGCGCTGTGCGGCGAGGTTCGGATTGCAGAGTGCAGGGCTGCTGGGCTAATCGCCGGACCGACACTTTGACCCTCTGTGAGTTGCATCCGATGTCTGAGACTGCCGCCAATCCTCTCCGCATTGCCATCATCGGCGCAGGCCCCGCCGGCTTCTTCGCTGCCGCCTCGCTGCTCGGCCAGTCGGCCACGCCCGTGACCGTTGATCTCTTCGACGCGCTGCCCACACCCTTCGGCCTCGTCCGCTTCGGCGTTGCGCCCGACCATGCCAAAATCAAGAGCGTCACCCGTACCTTTGAGAAGACCGCTGCCGACCCGCGCTTCCGCTTCCTCGGCAACGTGACTGTGGGCCGCGATGTGAGTCGCGATGAACTGCTCAGCTGCTACGACCGTGTGCTCTACACCGTCGGTGCGCAGTCGGACCGCAAGCTGGGCGTGGAGGGCGAGGAGCTCGATGGCTCCTTCTCCGCCACCGAGTTCGTCGCCTGGTACAACGGCCACCCCGACTTCGCCGAGCGGACCTTCGACCTGAGCTGCAGCGCGGTTGTCATCGTCGGCGTCGGCAATGTGGCCATGGATGTGGCGCGCATCCTCGCCAAGACGCCAGACGAACTTCACGGCACCGACATCGCCGCCCACGCCCTGGATGCGCTCCGACAGAGCCGCATCCGCGACAGCTACATCCTCGCCCGCCGCGGTCCCGCGCAGGCCAAGTTCACCAACCCCGAGGTCAAGGAGTTCGGTGAACTCGGCAGTGCCGTCCCGCAGGTCATCGAGGCCGAGCTCGAACTCGACGAGGTGAGCCAGGCGCAGGCCGACGCCGACAAGACGACCGGCCGCAACATCGAGACCCTCCGCTCCTTCATTGGCCGGACGGCCGAGGCGGAGCAGCGGCGCGTCCACTTCCGCTTCTGCCTCTCGCCCACGGCGCTGCTGGGCAAAGAGGGCCGGCTCACGGGCGTGCGCGTGGAGCAGAACGCACTCACGCCCAACGGTTCGGGCGATGTCTCGGCCCGCGGCACGGGCAACCACTCCGAGTTGGAGGCCGGCCTGCTCTTCCGCTCCGTCGGCTACCGAGGCACGCCGCTTGCGGGCCTCCCCTTCGATGGCAGAAATGGCGTCATCCCCAACGAGGGCGGTCGCATCACGCAGGGCGCAGACGACCAGCCCGCCTCGGGGCGCGAGTATGTCGCAGGCTGGATCAAGCGCGGCCCGAGCGGCGTCATCGGCACCAACAAGCCCTGCGCTGTGGAGTCTGCAGAGGCCCTGCTCGCGGACGCGGCAGCCACGCCAGCGCCGGCCGCGACGGGCGACATCGACGCACTGCTGGCGGCGCGCGGCGTGCGGGTCGTGACCTTCCAAGACTGGAAGCGGCTCGACGCAGCGGAGCTCGAAGATGGCGCGGCTGCGGGACGGCCCCGCGTCAAGCTTGCGAGCCGCGCAGCGATGCTCGCCCGTCTGGGCTGATGCAGCTCCATCACCTCGCGCTCGGCGCCACCGACGTGGCCGCATTGGCCGGCTTCTACGCCTCGGTCTTTGGGCTTGAGCAGGTGCGGGAGCACCGACGCGACGACGGGACGCTCCGCTCCGTCTGGCTCCGTCTGGGCGAGGGGCTTCTGATGGTCGAATCGATCGAAGCTGGCCCGGTGCGCGAGCAGGGGCTCCGCCTCCCCGAACCGGGCTGGTTCCTGCTGGCCTTTGCGACGGAAGACGAGGCGGAGAGTGAGGCGGTATGCAGCGCCGCAACCGCTCGGGGCGCCACAGAAAGCCACCGCACCGGCTTCACCCGCTACCTCGTCGACCCGGAGGGAAACCGGGTCGCCGTGAGCCACTTTCCACTGCCGAAAGGTCCGTGATTTCTTTGCCTTGATCCTATCGGTTTGCGAACCTTCCCCTGCTTTGGACGGAGGGGTCATGAGAGCAAAACAGACCAACGGGCGACCTGCGACGTGTTGCCCATTTCGAGAGATGGGGAGCGCGGCATGAGCAGCAACTTCCTCAACGACTGGCTGCCGCTGTTGCTGCTCGCCGCATTGCCGCTGCTGCTGGCCGCGGCGACCTCCTTCTCCAAGTTCAGCATCGTGCTCCTGCTGCTGCGCAACAGCGTCGGCAACGACCAGGTGCCGCCAACGCTGGTGGTCTCGGCCGTTGCGCTCGTCCTCTCGCTCGTCGTGATGGCGCCCCTGCTCGCGCTGCTGCCAGCCGATGGTCTCGCAACCGCCTCGGGCGCCGGTGAGAATCTGCTGACGATGCTGCCTCGGCTCGCCACGCTGTTCGAGCCCTGGCGCGCCTTTCTGGAGCTCAACGCCGGTACCGAGGAGCGGGCGCTCTTCCTCAAACTCGGCCACCTCGCCGCCGACACGCCCACCTTGCCGGCTCATCTTGCGCTCGGTGCCTTTGCCATCACGGAGCTCAAGGAGGCCTTCCTCCTCGGCTTCGCCGTCGCCCTCCCCTTCCTGCTGGTCGACCTCGCCATCGCCGTGACGCTCCATGCCGTCGGGCTCGACTCCATGCCGCATGCGACCGTCGCGCTGCCGGCAAAGATTCTGCTCTTCGTTGCGGCTGGCGGCTGGCTCCTGCTCACCGAGAACCTCGTCGTTGGCTACCTGCTGCCAGGTGGCCTGCCGTGACGCTCAGCCTGCTCCTCACCGAGGCCTGCTGGGTGCTGCTCTGGCTCACGGGACCTGCCCTCGTTGGCGCCCTCGTAGGCTCGCTCATCGCAGGCCTGATCGAGGCCAAGACGCAGGTGCGCGCGACCACCCTGTCGCTCGCGCTCCGGCTCCTGCTCGGCGGCGTGGCGCTCGTGCTCTCGGAGCCCTACTTCCTGCCCCGCCTCAAGCAGCTCGCCGAACTGGCGCTGGCCTTCGCAAAGGTTGGCAAGCCGTGAACCAGACCCCGCTGTTTGTCATCGACACAGCGGTGCTGTTGGCCTGCAGGCTGTTGCCCTGCGCGCTGCTCTGGGGCCGTGCCGCGTTCACCGGCGTGCCCGGCTGGTCGCTGCTCGCAGCAGCGGCGGCGCTCGTTGTAGCGCTGGTGCCTGCCCATGCGGTGTCGACTCCCTGCACGGCGGGTTCGGCCGGTCTGGAGCTCCTGGTCGGCGCCGTGATTGCCCTCGCTGGTTCGCTCTTCCTCGCCGTCATCGCAGCGCTCGCTGCATGGACTGACCAGGCGGCGGAGCATCGCGCGCCGCTCTGGCGGCGCCAGCTACCCCCGCTCCTCTTCGCGCTCTGGGCGCTCGCTGGCGGCCCCATGGAGCTGGTCTCGGAGCTCGACGCCTCTCTGGCCATGCTGCCCTTGGGACGGAGCGCAGACGAGCTCGCGACCGCGCCCGGACGGCTGCTCCTGCTCCTGCCCCAGCTTGCACTCCTCGGCGCCGCGCTCGGACTGCCTGTCGCGCTGCTGAAGCTCTCATCGGCGCTCTTCGACGGCGTCGCTGCGCGCTGGAGCGGCCACCCGATGCGCCCTACCCGACCGCTCCTTCCGCTGGCCATCGCGCTGCTGCTCCTGCTCGCAGCCTCGCACCTCGGCGACCGCGCCTTTCGCATCCTCGGCAGCCAATGAGCGGGCAGACAAATCAGCCGCCGACGCGTAGCCGGAGAGCCCGGCTCGCCGCCCGAGGAATCCTCCCCTACGAGCCGAGCGCGGTCTATGCAGCCGCCTTCTGCGGTATCCTGCTTGTCTTTGCGTCTGGCGGCGCCGGCTGGTTCGAGGAGTGGACGATGCTGCTCCGACAGGCCGCCGAACAGCCAGACGACCTCACCGCGCTGGCCGCATCGGGCTGGCGCCTGCTGCTGCGCTCAGTCGGGAGTCTGGTGGGCGTCTCGCTGCTCTGTGGTTGGGG
>CAIQPA010000201.1 GCA_903873545.1 uncultured delta proteobacterium | reverse complement strand
TCGCCGACCTTGATGACACCGCGCTCGATACGACCGGTGACGACCGTGCCGCGACCCGAGATCGAGAAGATGTCTTCGACCGGCATCAGGAAGGGGCGGTCCACTTCGCGCTTCGGCATCGGGATGAAGGAGTCGACAGCGTTCATCAGCTCGATGATCTTGTCGCGACCGATCTCGTTGTTCGTGTCGTTCATCGCGTTCGACGCCGAGCCGCGGATGATCGGGGTGTCGTCGCCGGGGAACTCGTACTTGCTGAGGAGCTCACGCACCTCCATGTCGACGAGGTCGAGGAGCTCGGCGTCATCGACAAGGTCAACCTTGTTCATGAAGACGACGATGTGGGGGACGCCAACCTGACGGGCGAGCAGGATGTGCTCACGCGTCTGGGGCATCGGGCCGTCGGCAGCCGACACGACCAGGATTGCGCCGTCCATCTGGGCCGCGCCGGTGATCATGTTCTTGACGTAGTCGGCGTGGCCGGGGCAGTCGACGTGAGCGTAGTGGCGCTCAGCCGTCTCGTACTCGACGTGGGCCGTGGCGATCGTGATACCACGCTCGCGCTCCTCGGGCGCCTTGTCGATTTCGTCGAACTTGATCGCCTTGCCCTTGCCGCTCATCTGCGACATCACCTTGGTGATGGCAGCCGTCAGCGTCGTCTTACCATGGTCAACGTGACCGATGGTGCCGATGTTGACGTGGGGCTTGTTACGCTCGAACTTCTCCTTGGACATGACGCTTCCTCTCTTCTGGTTTTGGTCAACGATTAGGACAACGAACCCCCGGCCTTCGCAACGATCACTTCTTGAACGGTGCGAGGAACGGGCTCGTAATGGTGAAACTGCATCGCGTAACTGGCTCTGCCCTGCGTAAGGGAGCGGACGCTTGTAGCATAACCGAACATTTCAGACAATGGCACTTGTGCACGAATCGCCTTCAGGCCGAAGTTCTCTTCGATGTCGACGACATGGCCTCTGCGGCGGTTGATATCGCCGATGACATCTCCTAAATGTTCTTCAGGAACAGTGACTTCCACATCGAAGACAGGCTCGAGCAGCTGCACGACGGAACGGCGCGCTGCCTCCCGGAAGGCCAGTGAGCCTGCGATCCGGAACGCCTGCTCTGAAGAGTCTGCCAAGTCGAAAGATCCGTCGAACAGCTTCACCGACACATCCAGCATCGGATAGCCGATTAGGGCGCCGTTATCGGCGGACTCGCGCACACCCTTCTCTACGGCCGCGACGTAGATGGCTGGGACAGCCTCTTCCTTCGCAGTGTTGCTGAAGGTGATGCCGCTGCCCCGGGGTGTGGGCGCCACTTCAAGCCAGACATGGCCGTACTGGCCCTTGCCGACCATCTGACGAATGAACTTGCCCTCGCCCTGTGCTACCGCGCCGACCGTCTCACGGTAGGCGACCTGAGGCTTACCAATCGCCGCATCGACCTTGAACTCGCGCATGAGGCGATCGACGATGATTTCGAGGTGCAGCTCGCCCATCCCCGATATCAGCGTCTGCCCGGTCTCCGCGTCAGCCGACACACGGAAAGACGGGTCTTCCACAGCAAGACGCTGCAGGCTCTGCGCGAGCTTCTCCTGATCTGCCTTCGTACGAGGCTCGATGACGATCGAGATGACCGGCTCAGGAAAGACCATGCGCTCCAGGATGATCGGAGCCTTCTCATCGCACAGCGTATCGCCCGTGGTGGTGTAGCGCAGCCCGACGGCGGCAACGATCTCACCCGCCGAGGCTGACTCCACGTCTTCGCGCTTGTTCGCATGCATCTGAAGCAGACGGGTGACCCGCTCCCGCTTGTCCTTGCCCGGATTGTTCGCAACGGAGCCGGCAGAGAAGGTGCCACTGTAGACACGGAAGTAGGTCAGCGTACCCACGTAGGGATCGTTCATGATCTTGAACGCAAGCGCCGCGAAGGGAGCTGAGGCATCTGCTGGCCGGGTCTCGTAGTCACCATCCTCGAAGGGCCGTGGGACTGCTTCGACTGCCTTTACAGAGGCGGGCTTAAGTCCGCGGACCGGCTTCACGTCCACCGGCGACGGCAGATAGTCTACGACTGCGTCGAGGAGCGGCTGAACACCTTTGTTTTTGAAGGCCGAGCCCAGAAGAACTGGTACAAGCGTCAGCGCAAGGCACCCTCTGCGGATCGCGGCACGGAGGTCCTCTGTCGCGATCGCTTCGCCCTCGAGAAACCGCGTCGCGATATCATCGTCGCCATCCGCAATGGCTTCGACCATGCGCTCTCGCGCGGCGGTCGCATCGCTCAGGAACTCCTCTGGTATCTCCTCCTCGAGAATCGAGGCCCCAAGTGACTCTGAGTCATAACGGTAGGCCTTCATCTTGAGCAGGTCTATCTGCCCGACAAAGGTCTCCGCCTGTCCCATGGGGAGCTGCAGCGCAACAGGCTGGCACTTGAGCCGCTCGCGCATCTTGGTGAGTACGTGATCGAAATCTGCTCCGACCCGGTCCATCTTGTTGACGAACGCGATCCGGGGAACGCCGTAGCGATTCGCCTGACGCCAGACCGTTTCCGACTGCGGCTGCACCGCGGCTACGGCACAGAACACACCGATCGCCCCATCGAGAACCCGCAGCGACCGTTCGACCTCAATGGTGAAGTCTACGTGACCCGGTGTATCGATGATGTTGATGCGGTGGTCGTTCCAGAAGCAGGTTGTGGCTGCCGCGGTGATGGTGATCCCGCGCTCCTGTTCCTGCACCATCCAGTCCATCGTGGCAGCACCGTCATGGACCTCGCCAATCTTGTGGGTGCGCCCCGTGTAATAGAGGATGCGCTCCGTGACGGTGGTCTTGCCAGCGTCGATGTGCGCCATGATGCCAATGTTGCGCATATGTTTGAGCGATTCGGTCACGGCACATACAAGACGAGCCGACCCTAGGGCCGGCTCAGCAAGAGAGTTTCAGTTCAGGAAGAACCTGAACGCGGCGATTACCAGCGGTAGTGAGCAAACGCCTTGTTGGCGTCGGCCATGCGGTGCGTCTCGTCTTTCTTCTTGATGGCAGCGCCACGGATGTTGGCAGCGTCGAGGAGCTCATTGGCGAGCTTCTCCATCATGGTACGCTCGCCACGCGAGCGGGCAGCCTGGATGAGCCAACGGACCGACAAAGCGACACGACGCTCAGCGCGGACTTCGACCGGCACCTGGTAGGTGGAGCCACCAACGCGACGGCTCTTGACCTCGACGGCGGGCTTTACATTCTCGACGGCCTTGCGGAAGATCTCGACAGGGTTCTCACCCTTGCTGCGCTCTTCAAGGATATCAAGCGCGCCGTAGAGAATCGACTCCGCGGTGCTCTTCTTGCCTGCGACCATCAGGCTGTTGACGAAGCGGGTGACAAGCTTGTCGCCATACTTCGGGTCGGGCATCATAGGACGCTTAGGTACTTCTCGCCTGCGTGGCATGGGATTCCCTTAGAAAGATAACCAGTCGGTGAAACGAAACTACTTGGGACGCTTGGCGCCGTACTTTGAGCGCGCCTGACGACGGGCGCTAACGCCAGTCGCATCGAGCGTGCCACGGATGATGTGATAACGGACGCCCGGAAGGTCCTTGACGCGGCCGCCACGGATGAGGACGACCGAGTGCTCTTGAAGGTTGTGACCTTCGCCCGGGATGTAGGAGGTGACTTCCATGCCGTTCGTCAGGCGAACACGCGCAACCTTGCGAAGCGCCGAGTTGGGCTTCTTGGGGGTCGTGGTGTAGACGCGCGTGCAAACGCCGCGCTTCTGGGGGCAGGAGCGAAGCGCAGGCGCCGAGGTCTTCGTGCGCTGCAGTTCGCGTCCGCTACGGACAAGCTGGTTAATCGTGGGCATTTGTCTCGAAAATCCGAAGAGGCCCCGATGGGGCGGTCCTAGAGGGAGGCCGTGTATAGCCGCCCGTCAAGACAAGGTCAAGCGGGCGGGTCCTCACAAAAACGGCAAGCGCCGCGAGACCTGAGGCCGCGCGGCGCTGCAAAGACGGGGGATTCTAGCCTGCGGCGGAATCCGAAAGATCCTCGCCATCGGGCAGGATAAGAAGTTCCGCGGTCCGGTAGGCGTCGAGGCCCGTACCGGCGGGGATAAGGCGACCCATGATGACGTTCTCCTTGAGGCCGCGCAGATGGTCGACCTTGGCCTGGATGGCGGCCTCGGTGAGCACCTTCGTGGTCTCCTGGAAGGAGGCCGACGAGATGAAGGACTCGGTCGACAGAGCGGCCTTCGTGATGCCGAGGAGGAGATCTTCGGCGCTCGCTGCCCGGCCGCCGGAGAGAACCGCCTTCTGATTCTCCGTCTCGAAGTCGGCCCGATCGACAGGCTGGTCAACAATGAAGTTGGTGTCGCCAACATCGTTGATCTTTACCCGACGGAGCATCTGCCGGACGATGACCTCGATGTGCTTGTCGTGGATACGAACGCCCTGCCCGCGGTAGACATTCTGGATCTGGTCCACGATGTACTTCGCAAGTGCCTTACGGCCCGAGATACGAAGGATGTCATGGGGGTTCTCCGAACCCTCGGTGAGCGGCTCGCCAGCGCGAACGTAGTCGCCTTCCTGCACGGTGATGTGCTTGCCCTTGGGGACGGCATACTTGCGACGCTCACCGGCGTCGGGGACGACGTCGAGGTAGCGCTTGCCCTTGGTCTCGCGACCGAAGGCGATGCGCCCATCGATCTCAGAGACGACCGACAGCTCCTTCGGCTTGCGGGCCTCGAAGAGCTCTGCGACGCGGGGAAGACCGCCCGTGATGTCCTTGGTCTTCTGCGACTCGCGGGAGACCTTCGCAATCCACATGCCGGGGCGGACTTCGTCGCGGTCGTTGACCTCGATGACCGTGCCGGTCGCCAGCTGGTAGGTAGCAAGGATCTTGGAGGAGTCCTTCGCCTTGATCGAGATGCGCGGACGAGCGTTCTGGTCGCGCGAGTCGATGATGACCATACGCGAGAGGAAGGTGGTCTGATCGACCGACTCCTCCACGGTGACGCCATCCTGGATGTCTTCGAACTTGATGACACCCTCGTAGCCGGCGAGAATCGGGGTCGAGTAGGGATCCCACTCGGCCAGGCGGCTGTTGGCAGGAACCTCCGCGCCCTCGTCGAAGGCGAGCTTAGCGCCGTAGGCGAGCGGGAAACTCTCCTTCGTCTGTCCGCGCTCGTCGACGATGCTGACCTTACCGTTACGATTCATGACGACGAAGCCGTTGTCGCTCTGGACGCGACGGACATCCTCATACTTCACGAAGCCGGGACGGCGGTTCTCAACGCTCGACTGCTGCGCGCTCAGGGTACCAACGCCACCAAAGTGGAAGGTACGCATGGTAAGCTGCGTGCCGGGCTCGCCGATGGACTGGGCGGCGATGATGCCGACCGCCTCACCGACGTTGACCAGACGGCCACGCGCAAGGTCGCGACCGTAGCAGCGGGCGCAGAGGCCACGCGCCGACTGGCAGGTAAGGGGCGACCGGACGGTCACCTTTTCTACGACGGCATCTTCGATGATGTCTGCAACTTCCTCGGAGATCTCGACGTTGTCATCGACAATGACCTTGTCCGTGAGGGGGTGCCACACCGGCTCGAGCGTAACGCGTCCGAGGATGCGCTCGCGGAGGGGCTGAACGATTTCGCCGTTCTCAATCAGTGCCGTGAGCTCGATACCGTCGGCGGTACCGCAGTCCTGCTCGGAGATGATGGAGTCCTGAGCGACGTCGACAAGACGGCGGGTCATGTAGCCCGAGTTGGCAGTCTTCAGCGCGGTGTCGGCAAGACCCTTTCGGGCACCGTGGGTCGAGATGAAGTACTCGAGACCGGTAAGGCCTTCGCGGAAGTTCGCCATGATGGGCGTCTCAATGATCTCGCCCGAGGGCTTCGACATGAGGCCGCGCATACCAGAGAGCTGACGCATCTGCTGCGCCGAGCCACGAGCACCGGAGTCGGCCATGATGTAGACCGAGTTGAAGGACTCCTGCTCCTCGCTCGTCCCGTCGGCCTTGGCGACGGTGACAAACTTTATCTCCTTCATCATCGCCGCGGCGATCTCTTCGGTCGCGCCCGACCAGACGTCGAGTACCTTGTTGTACTTCTCGCCCCCGGTGAGTGCACCCTGGCGCTGCTCGTCTTCGATGACCTTGACCTTGGTCTTGGCCTCGCCAACGATTTCCCACTTGCGGCTCGGGATGACCATGTCGTGGAGCGCGATGCTGATGCCGGCGCGGGTCGCGAAGGTGTAACCGAGGGTCCGCATCCGGTCGGCGAAGATGACGGTCGCCTTCTCGCCGGAGACGCGGTAGGCGTCGTCGATGAGCTGGGTGAGGTCCTTCTTCTTCAGGGTCCGGTTGATGGACTCGAAGGGCATGCCGGCAGGGAGGATTTCGCCGAAGAGGACGCGGCCCGTGGTCGTGTTGACCCGCTTGCCATCCATACGGACGGTAATCTTTGCCTGAAGGTCAATATCCTGCGCATCGTAGGCCGCGATGACCTCGTCCCGGTTGGCGAAGAGGCGCCCCTCGCCGCGGGCGCCAAGGCGCTCACGGGTCATCCAGTAGCAGCCGAGGACGATGTCCTGCGACGGGGAGATGATGGGCTTGCCGTTGGCGGGCGAGAGGATGTTGTTGGTCGAGAGCAGAAGCACCCGAGCCTCCATCTGCGCCTCGATGGAGAGCGGCAAATGGACGGCCATCTGGTCGCCGTCGAAGTCGGCGTTGAAGGCCGTGCAGACGAGCGGGTGGACCTGAATGGCCTTGCCCTCGATGAGAATCGGCTCGAACGACTGGATGCCGAGACGGTGGAGCGTAGGTGCACGGTTGAGCATCACGGGATGCTCTTTGATGACCTCCTCAAGGATGTCCCAGACCGCAGCCTCTTCGCGCTCGACCATGCGCTTGGCGCTCTTGATGGTCGAGACAAAGCCCTTCTGCTCCAGCTTGTGGTAGATGAAGGGCTTGAAGAGCTCGAGCGCCATCTTCTTCGGAAGACCGCACTGGTGCAGGCGGAGCTCCGGGCCGACGACGATGACCGAGCGGCCCGAGTAGTCGACGCGCTTGCCGAGCAGGTTCTGCCGGAAACGGCCGTGCTTGCCCCGGAGCATATCCGAGAGCGACTTGAGCGGGCGCTTGTTGGGACCGGTGATGGTCTTGCCGCGACGACCGTTGTCGAAGAGGGCATCGACCGCCTCTTGAAGCATGCGCTTCTCGTTGCGGATGATGATCTCCGGAGCGCTCAACTCGAGCAGCCGCTTGAGGCGGTTGTTGCGGTTGATGACGCGACGGTAGAGGTCGTTGAGATCGCTGGTCGCGAAGCGGCCGCCATCAAGGGGCACGAGCGGACGCAGATCGGGCGGCAGGACGGGGATGACCTCGAGGACCATCCACTCCGGCTTGTTGATGCTGATGCGGAAGGCCTCAACGACCTTCAGCCGCTTGGAGATCTTCTTGCGCTTGGCGTCGCTGTTGGCGAGGCGCATCTCGGCGCGGAGCTCTTCGCTGAGGCGCTCGATGTCGAGGATGCGGACGAGCTCGCGGATCGCCTCGGCACCCATCTGGGCGTCGAAGGAGTCCCAACCGAACTCCTCGCAGAGCGCATGGTAGCGCTGCTCGGAGATAATCTCGCCAACCTGCAGCGGCGTATCCTTGGGATCGATGACGGCGTAGGAGACGCAGTAGAGCACCTTCTCGAGATCCTTGAGCGGGATGTCGAGGAGGTTGCCAATGCGGCTCGGCAGGCTCTTGAGGAACCAGATGTGGGCAACCGGGGTGGCGAGGTCGATGTGACCGAGCCGCTCGCGGCGAACCTTGCTCTGGATGACCTCAACGCCGCACTTCTCGCAGACAATGCCGCGATGCTTCATGCGCTTGTACTTGCCGCAGATGCACTCGTAGTCCTTCACGGGCCCGAAGATCCGGGCACAGAAGAGACCGTCGCGCTCAGGCTTGAAGGTACGGTAGTTGATGGTCTCCGGCTTCTTCACTTCGCCATGCGACCACTCCCGAATGCGCTCCGGAGAGGCCAGGCTGATCTGAATCGAACTGAAATGGAGGGGATCCTTCGGCTTCTCGAAAAAGCTGAAAATGTCCTTCACGGCTTCACCCTAGAAATGAGAATTCAAAGCGAAATGATGCGGTAGCGTTCGGGCGGGCCTTAGCCGGCGTCGTCGATGAGCTCGACATGGAAGCCGAGGCTCTGCAGTTCCTTCATGAGGACGTTGAACGACTCCGGCAGGCCGGACTCGTGCTTGTTCTCACCCTTGACGATGGACTCGTACATGCGGGTACGGCCGGCGACGTCGTCGCTCTTGACCGTGAGGAACTCCTGGAGGGAGTAGGCGGCGCCGTAGGCTTCCATGGCCCAGACCTCCATCTCTCCCAGACGCTGACCGCCGAACTGGGCCTTACCACCGAGCGGCTGCTGGGTGACGAGGCTGTAGGGTCCGATGGAGCGTGCGTGGATTTTGTCGTCGACCAAGTGGTGAAGCTTGAGCATGTACATGACGCCGACGGAGACGCGCTGCGAGAAGGTCTCGCCGGTGCGGCCGTCCTGGAGCCAGCTCTTGCCGTCGGGCTCGATGCCACAGATCTTGTAGAGGCGCTGGATGTCGGCCTCGGTCGCGCCGTCGAAGACGGGGCTGGCGATGTGCAGGCCGTTGCGCATGGTCTCAGCGATGCCGGCAAGGCCCTCGTTGTCGAGTTCCTTCAGCATGTCGTCCATCTTCTGCTTCTCGAAGACGACGGAGATGAGCTCACGAAGCGCCTGGTAGTCCTTGCGGTCGAGGCAGTCTGAGATGCGGCGGCCGATGCTCCATGCAGCCCAACCGAGGTGGAGCTCCAGGATCTGACCGACGTTCATGCGGCTCGGGACGCCGAGCGGGTTAAGAACGACGTCGACGGGGGTGCCGTCGGCGAGGAAGGGCAGGTCCTCTTCGGGGAGGATGCGCGAGACGACACCCTTGTTACCGTGACGTCCGGCCATCTTGTCGCCGACCATGAGCTTGCGCTTCACGGCGACATAGACCTTGACGAGCTTGATGACGCCGGGCCCGAGTTCATCGCCCTTCTGGAGCTTCTGGATGCGCTCCTGGGTCTTGAGCCGGATGGCCTGGGTCTGCTCGTCGAGGTAGGTCAGGATGATGTCACGACGACGGTCGGCGTCAGGGACTTCCACGATCGAGATGCTCTTCCAGTAGCGGCGCGCGACGCCGTCGAGCACTTCGCGGGTAAGCGTGGTGCCACTCTTGATCAGGACGCGCTTCTTCTCATCGATGAGATCGGAGGAGAGGGTGTTGCCCTCAACAAGCTCACGAACGCGGCGGTAGGCAGCATCGCGGAGGATGTTGATCTCGTCGTTCTCGTCCTTGAGGAGCGCGCGCTCCTCGGTCTCGAGGATCTGCTTGGAGCGCTCGTCAAGGTCGGTGCCCTTGCGGCTGAAGACCTTGGCGCCGATGACGATACCGCGGGTGCCGGGGGGCATGCGGAGCGATGAGTCACGGACGTCGCCAGCCTTCTCGCCGAAGATGGCGCGAAGGAGCTTCTCTTCGGGGGAGAGCTGGGTCTCGCCCTTGGGCGTGATCTTACCGACGAGAATGTCGCCGGCGTTGACCTCAGCACCGATGCGGATGATGCCCGCGTCGTCGAGGCTACCGAGCGCCTCATCACCGACATTCGGGATGTCGCGCGTGATTTCTTCCTTGCCGAGCTTGGTGTCGCGGGCAACGCACTCAAACTCCTCGATGTGGATCGAGGTGTAGAGGTCCTGCTTCACCACGCGCTCGGAGATGAGGATGGAGTCTTCGTAGTTGTAGCCGTTCCAGGGCATGAAGGCGACGAGGACGTTCTGGCCGAGCGCGAGTTCGCCGCGGTCTGTCGCCGCTCCGTCAGCGATAACATCGCCCTTCTTCACCCGCTCGCCCTCGCGGACGATGGGCTTCTGGTTGAGGCAGGTGCTCTGGTTGGAGCGCTGGAACTTGATGAGCTTGTAGATGTCGGGGCGAGCCGCGATGTTCTCATCCTCGGAGTCGGCCTTGACGACGATACGACCTGCATCGACGGTCTCGACGACGCCGTTGTGGCGGGCGACGATGGTGACGCCCGAGTCGCGCGCGACGGACAGTTCCATGCCGGTGCCAATCAGGGGCGAGTTGGTGCGTACAAGCGGGACGGCCTGACGCTGCATGTTCGAGCCCATGAGTGCGCGATTGGCATCGTCGTGCTCAAGGAAGGGAATCAGCGCGGCAGCAACCGACACCAGCTGGTTCGGCGAGACATCCATGAGGGTGATCTCGGAGGCCGGCAGGAAGGTGGGCTCGCCATGCGAACGGCAGGCCACGCGGTCGTCGTCGAGGAAGGAGCCATCGGCCTTGAGCTTGGTGGTAGCCTGAGCGATGTTGTTCTTCTCTTCATCGAGCGCAGAGAACCACTCAACGGTCTCGCTGGGCGTGCCATTGGCAACGCGACGGTAGGGCGACTCGATGAAGCCATACTCGTTGACGCGGGCAAAGGTCGCGAGCGAGGCGATAAGACCGATGTTCGGACCTTCCGGCGTCTCAATCGGACAGATGCGGCCGTAGTGGGTCGGATGAACGTCACGGACTTCGAAGCCCGCGCGCTCGCGTGTCAGACCACCAGGCCCAAGGGCCGAGAGGCGGCGCTTGTGGGTAACCTCCGAAAGGGGGTTGGTCTGGTCCATGAACTGCGAGAGCTGGCTGGCGCCGAAGTACTCTTTGACAACGGCCGTGACCGGCTTGGAGTTGATGAGGTCGTAGGGCATGAGGGTGTCGAGCTCCTGGCTCTGACCCATGCGCTCCTTGATGGCCCGCTCCATGCGGACGAGGCCGATGCGGTACTGGTTCTCGAGCAGCTCGCCGACGGCGCGGACACGACGGTTACCAAGGTGATCGATGTCGTCGATCTTGCCGTTGGTGGCCTTGAGGTCGAGGAGGTGGCGCACCGTCTCGATGATGTCTCGGGAATGGAGGACGGTGAAGTCAAGGGGGTAGTCGAGGTTGAACTTGTGGTTCAGCTTGAGACGGCCAACACGGCTGAGGTCGTAGCGCTCCGACTTGTAGAAGAGGTTCTCGAAGAGGGTCTCCGAGGTCTCAGGGGTGGCCGGGTCGCCCGGGCGCAGCCGCTGGAAGATCTCGATGCGCGCCTCTTCAGGGCTGGAGACCTTATCGATGGCGAGGGTGTCGCGGAGGAACGAGCCAACCTTGATACCGTCGATGAAGAGAACGCGGATCTGGGTGCAGCCCCGCGCCCGAAGGATCGCAAGCTTGCTCGCCGTGAGCTGCTCATTGCACTCGAGGATGATTTCGCCCGTCTCCTCGTCGTAGACGTCTTCGGCGGAGTACTTGGCGTAAAGCTCGTCGTCTCCGATGGCCATCCGCTCGAGACCGAGCTTCTTCATCTGACGAAGCTTGGCCTTGGTGATCTTCTTCTTGGAGCGGATCAGGAAGGTGCCCGGCTCTTCGGGGTTCTCGATGTCGACCGAGGCGACGGTGTCGGTGTGCAGGTCGAGATCGATGACCTTCTCTGCGCGGCCGTCAAAGTAGATCTGCTCGGTGCGATAGAAGAGACCAAGGATCTCCTCTGCCGAGAGGCCGGCGCGATCCGCCTCGGGGTCCTTGCGATCCGGGTTGGGCGGCGACTTGTAGAGTGCGCGCAGGAGCACCGTGGCCGGGAGCTTCCGGCGACGGTCGATCCGCACGTGGAGGATGTCCTTGGCGTCGAACTCGAAGTCGATCCAGGAGCCCCGGTAGGGGATGATCCGTGCCGAGTAGAGGAGCTTACCGGAGGAGTGCTGCTTGCCGCGATCGTGATCGAAGAAGGCGCCGGGCGAGCGGTGAAGCTGGCTGACGATAACGCGCTCGGTACCATTGATGATGAAGGTACCGTTGTTGGTCATCAGCGGGATTTCACCGAAGTAGACCTCCTGCTCCTTGACGTCGCGGATGGAGCGGACGCCGGTGTCCTGGTTGAGATCCCAGACGACAAGCCGGATGCTGACCTTGACGGGCGCGGCGTAGTTCATGCCGCGCGCGATGCACTCATCGACGTCGTACTTGGGCTTCTCGAGGCGGTACTCGACAAACTCAAGCGAGCAGTTCTCGTTGTAGTCCTTGATGGGGAAGACGGACTTGAAGACAGCCTGGAGGCCGATATCTTCGCGCTTCGCCTTGGGATCGGCCTGCAGGAACTGCTCGTAGGAGCGCTTCTGGATGTCGATAAGGTTGGGAATCTCCACATGCCTGTCGAGGCGTGCGAAGGCTTTGCGGATCCGGAAGTTGGTCTGAACGACAGAGGACATCCAGTTCACCTAAGAGACAGGGGGTTGAACCCGTTGATAAAGTGCAAACAAATGCCCCGCTCCATCGCCAGAGACCAGCGACGGTACGAGGTTGCGTGGGGTCCACGCGAACGAACGGAGGGAGGGGGAAATTCCCTTTCCGATGATTGACAGAGTCAGTCGGATTCGAACAGCGGGGGTCACGGGGAGCGTTCTGAAAGTGGAACTCTCAGAACATAGCGGAGCGGTGGTGTAGAAGAGGACGGCGCGTTCGTCAAGGGGAGCAAGGCGCCGGCTGAGGCGCAAAAACGGAAAACGCGCAGGCAAGCTGCGCGCGATCCTAGCCTGGAAGGCAGAGATTACTTGAGAGCGACCTTTGCGCCAGCTTCCTCGAGCTTCTTCTTGAGGGCGGTGGCCTCATCCTTGGAGATACCCTCCTTGATGGGCTTCGGCGCGGCCTCGACGAGGTCCTTGGCCTCCTTGAGGCCGAGCGCGGTGATCTCACGAACGACCTTGATGACGCCGATCTTGTTATCGCCAGCGGCCTCGAGGACGACGGTGAACTCGGTCTGCTCGACGGCGGCAGCGGCGGCCGGGGCAGCAGCGGCGGGAGCGGCGGAGACGGCGGCAGCAGCCGACACGCCCCACTTCTCCTCGAGCTCCTTCACGAGGCCGGCGAGTTCCATGACATTGAGGTTAGAGAGGTATTCGACGACAGATTCGCGGGTTGCCATGGGATGGTTCCATTGGTTGTGCCGTCACGACGACGGCGAGAGTTGAAAAGACGAGGGGACGACGAACTAGGCAGCCTCTTCGAGGCTTGCCTTGCGCGCGGTAAGAACTGTGAGGAAGGAGGTCGGCGCAGCCGCGAGGGTGCGGACGGCCTTGGTCGGGACCGCCATGAGGAGGTTGAGGAAGGAGGAGCGAAGCTCGTCGCGGCTCGGCATCTTGGAGAGGGCCTCAACGCCAGCGGTGTCGAGGAGCTGGCCGGCAAAGTAACCGCCGTGAACGCCAAGCTTGTCCTTCTCCTTCTTGAAGGAGAGAACGACCTTCGCCGCTGCGACGGGGTCGGTGGGGTGATAGGCGAGGGCCATGGGGCCCTTGAGGCTATCGCCGAAGATCTTTGCGTCGCTGTCAGCAAGGGCCAGACGGGCAAGCGTGTTCTTGACGACTTCGAGGTTCGCGCCCTGGGCCCGGAGGCGGCGGCGGAACTCGTTGACGTCGTTGACGCTGATGCCGGTGATGGAGGTCGCGACGATCGCGGGCGCTCCAGCAAGTTCGGCCTTGAGGGCCTCGACGGACTCGGCTTTCTGTGTGCGGTTCATGATGATTCCCGATGTTGGGTAGAGAGAAAAACAAAGCCCCGTTCAAAAGAGGCGAACGGGGCTGCGCATTGCTGCGAGCGTTCCATTCGATCTCCGCCGGAAATTAAGCCCGAAGGCACCGACTTCTCAGACCGCGGCGACGCGATGTGTGTAGCGAGGGGCTCCTAGCGGCCCGCGCGCCTAAGATCAAGCGACTGTCGATCCGAGTTCGACGCGAACGCCGGGCCCCATGGTGCTGGAGACCGTGATCCGGCGCATGTAGGTGCCCTTGGCCGTTGCGGGCTTGAGGCGGTTGAGGGTGTCGATGAGCGCGGCGAAATTATCGGCGAGCTGCTCGGCGGTGAAGGAGGCCTTGCCGAGGGGGGCGTGGAGGATACCGGCCTTTTCGACGCGGAACTCAACACGACCGGCCTTCATGTCACGGACGGCCTGGGCGACGTCAAAGGTGACGGTGCCGACCTTCGGGTTGGGCATCAGGCCGCGAGGTCCGAGGACCCGGCCGAGGCGACCAACGACACCCATCATGTCCGGGGTGGCGATGGTGGCATCGAAGTCCATGAAGCCTTCCTGGATGCGCTGGGCGAGTTCGTCGCCGCCAACGATATCGGCGCCGGCCTCACGGGCCTCGCGCTCCTTCTCACCCTTGGCGAAGACAGCGACGCGAATGGTCTTGCCGGTGCCGTGGGGGAGAACGACCGCGCCGCGGACCATCTGGTCAGCATGGCGGGGATCGACACCGAGATTTACGGCGACATCGACGGTCTCATTGAACTTGGTAGAGGCCGTCTGCTTGACGAGTTCGAATGCCGCGAGCACCGGGTAGGCGCGCAGGCGATCGACCTGCGTACGGGCTGCGTTGAGACGCTTGCTTTGAGTGCGCATGGGTCAGTTCTCCTAGTTACGAACGATGTCGACGCCCATGGAGCGCGCGGTACCTTCAATGGTACGCTTTGCAGCTTCGAGGGATTCGGTATTGAGGTCAGTGAGCTTCTGCTTGGCGATGGACTCCACCTGCGCTGCGGTCAGTTTGCCGACCTTATCGCGGTTGGGGACAGCCGAGCCCTTCGAGAGTCCCAGCTCCTTGCGGATCAGCACGGAGGCTGGGGGGGTCTTGAGGATGAAGGTGAAGGAGCGGTCGCTGTAGACGGTGATCAACACGGGGATGATCAGGTCGCCCTTGTCGGCCGTCTGCGCATTGAACTGCTTGCAGAACTCCATCAAGTTCAAGCCATGCTGACCGAGCGCCGGTCCGACGGGCGGGGCTGGCGTGGCCTTCCCTGCCTTGAGTTGCAACTTCACAACTGCTGTTATCTTCTTTGCCATGATTCATCTCCCATGTCGGTGAATGCCGTGAGGGCCCAGCCCTCTGCATGGTACAAGCGATGATGGAGCCGCCTAGGCGGTGACGGGCTCCACTTGTACGAAATCGAGTTCAACCGGGGTTGCGCGTCCAAAGATGGAGACGAGTACCCGGACTTTTGACTTGTCTTGGTTCACTTCTTCGACGGCGCCGGAGAAGTTCTTGAAGGGGCCATCGATGACCTTGACGCTGTCGCCGACATGGAAGGTGGCTGCTGCCTTGCTGGGGCGGAGGCCATCCTTCATCTGTCCGAGGATACGCTCGATCTCTTTGGGCGGCACGGGGGGCGGCGTGACGGCGTTGCCGACAAAGCCGATGATGCGAGGAGTGTCTTTGACGATGTGCCACATCTCTTTGGTCAGGTCGAGCTGAACCAGGATGTAGCCCGGGAAGAACTTCTTTTCTTTGCCGGCCTTCTCGCCCTTCTTGGGGTCGGCAGCGGGCGTCTCGGTGGGGATAATGACCTCGCCCAAGCAATGGGTAAGGTGGTGGTTCTTGGCGCTTTCTTCGAGGCCGATCTTGGCCTTCTTCTCGAAGCCCGAGTGCGTATGCAGCACATACCACTTGAAGTTGTTCTGGATTTCTTCCGACATGTGGTTGTCCCGAGTCGCTATCAAGAGCGGAAAATGGCGCCCGTGAGGAGCTGCCAGAAGAGATCGGTCAGGAAGATGCAGATCGAGATGATGACGGCGACAGAGATGACGGTCCATGAGGACTTCTTGATCTCGTCGGAGGTAGGCCATGCGACCTTGGTCATCTCCATGGCGACTTCGTTCACATAGGTGCTCGCGCGCGCGCTCTTGTTGATGCCGACGATGATCCCAACGGATGCAACGAGGCCGAGGAGCGCGGAGAGCTTGAGGTCTGCGACGAGAGCGGGGTCGGCCGAGGGGCCTGCGAGCCCAAGGAGGAGCTCAAAAGACCTTGCGAGTACCCAGGCCAAGATGACCCCGAGCACAATGTAGGCGATACTTACGTATCTTGAGACGTTTTCCATGGATGCTTGCTTACGGAGACTTTGATGTAGCCGCGTTGCGGAGAAATTCGCGAGCAGGGCAGGAGGGATTCGAACCCACAACACGCGGATTTGGAATCCGCTGCTCTACCATTGGAGCTACTGCCCTTGACGCGGCCGGAGCCGCCTGAAGTTAGACGAGGATGGTGGCGACGACGCCAGCGCCAACAGTGCGGCCGCCTTCGCGAATTGCGAAGCGGAGACCCTTGTCCATGGCGATGGGGGTGATGAGCTTGACCTTCAGCTTGACGTTGTCGCCAGGCATGACGATCTC
>CAIQPA010000200.1 GCA_903873545.1 uncultured delta proteobacterium | reverse complement strand
GCGCCGCAGGGCAACGAGACGACGCCCGAACCTCCGCGCTCGGAGCCGCCCGCGTAGAAGGCATCCACAGACTCGATCTGGTAGGGGCGAAGGCCGAAGGGGCTGCCGCGGAGGGTCGTGGCGACCATGTCGACCTCGAGCGGCGTTCCGGGCTCATATCCCGCGAGATCTTCGACGGGGTAGCCAACCTGGATCAGCGCATGCTTCACAAAGCCGCGCTCGGTGATCTTCACCTGCACGCGACCGTTCTCGACCGGGCCGAGCAGGAAGGGGGCGACGAGCCGGTGCATGCAGATTTCGGTCAGGATGATGGGGTCGTCGGAGGTGATGGCGAGGTGCTCGCCATCGGGCACCAGCTTGAGCCGGCCGTAGCGCGACATGTAGTCGTCCACGTCGGCGAGGACGTTGCCGGGGACCTCATACTTGGAGAGTGCGAGGAGTTGCCGCTTCACCTCCTCGGGCTTCCAGCCGAGCGCGGAGGCATTCCAGAGGGAGAGCGGGGTAACCCGATAGGTGTGGATGTGCTCGGGCGACTTCACCAATTCGGCAAAGCCGCTGAGTGCGTCACGGGCCTCTTCGAACTTCGGGGAGTGGGTCTCGAGCAAGATGGTCTTGTCGGACTGAACGATGACGGGGTTTTCGGCTCGAAAGGTCATGATTCGCCAACATCGCGTGGAGACCACGGACGCCCATGGGAGGGTCTAGAAGGGGCGGCAAGATAGTGGGCTTTGCAAGCCTGTGAAAGGGCAACCGACAAACGGTGAGGATTGCTCATGAATTCGCCGCGTTGGGGTGAGGCTGTCACTGCATCTTCTCTGGCCTGCGCAGGTTCAGACCCGCTTGAGCCCTTCGCGCCAGAGCGCCAGATGCTGCTCGCGCCGCTCTTGTGACATCGAGGGGACGAAGCGACGCTCCTCGCGCCAGATGGCGCGGACCTGCTCAAGGTCTGCGTAGAGGCCGGCGCCGAGGCCCGCGAGCAGCGCCGCGCCGAGCGCGGTGGTCTCGATGACTTGCGGCCGGGAGATGGGGACCTGCAGGAGGTCTGTCTGGATCTGCATCAGCAGGTTGTTGGCAGAGGCACCGCCATCCACGCGCAGGAGCGAGAGGCGGGCCTGCAGGTCTGCCTCCATCGCGGCGAGGATGTCGCGGCACTGGTGTGCGATCCCCTCAAGCGCAGCCCGCGCAATGTGGGCCTTGGTTGTGCCGCGGGTCACTCCCCAGAGCAGGCCACGCGCGTCGGGGTTCCAGTGGGGCGCACCGAGCCCTGTGAGCGCCGGCACCATGACCACCCCTTCGGAGTCCTCGACGGTCGCCGCCAGCGCCTCGATCTCATGCGACGAGACAAAGAAGCCGAGGTTGTCGCGGAGCCACTGCACCACGGCGCCTGCGACGAAGGCGGAGCCCTCGAGCGCATAGACCATGGGGGCCTCCCCGAGCTTCCAAGCGGCGGTCGTGATCAGCCCGTGACCCGAGAAGACCGGCTGCGTGCCGGTGTTCATGAGCAGGAAGGCGCCGGTTCCGTAGGTGCACTTGGCCTGGCCGACTTCGAAGCAGGCCTGCCCGAAGAGCGCTGCCTGCTGGTCGCCCGCCATGCCCGTGATGGGGATGCCATCGGGCAGAAAGCCGAGGCCGCGGGTCACGCCGTAACGCTCTGCGCTTGCGCCGACGCGGGGCAGGACGGAGCGGGGGACGCGGAGCAGGCTGAGCATCTCGTCGTCCCAATCGCCGGTCGCCAGCGACATGAGCATGGTGCGCGAGGCGTTGGAGACATCGGTCACATGGGCCGCGCCGCCTGTGAGCCGCCAGACGAGGAAGGTGTCGATGGTGCCGAAGGCCAGCTCTCCGCGGTCGGCGGCGTCGCGCGCGCCAGCCACCGCGTCGAGGATCCAGGCAGCCTTGGTGCCCGAGAAGTAGGGATCGAGGACCAGGCCGGTGCGTGCGCGAACGAGCTGCTCATGGCCCGCCTCTCGGAGCGCGGCACAGGCGTCGCGGGTGCGGCGGCACTGCCAGACGATGGCATTGTGGATGGGCTTTCCTGTGGCGCGGTCCCAGACGACCGTCGTCTCTCGCTGGTTGGTGATGCCGATCGCGGCGATGCTGTTCGCTGAGACACCCGCCTTGGCGAGCGCGGCCGATACGGCGGCCTCGACGCTGGCCCAGATGGCCTCGGGCGCATGTTCCACCCAGCCGGGCTGGGGGAAGATTTGGGCGAACTCCCGATTGGCGGTGGCGAGCACCTCGAGGCGGGCGTTGAGCAGCACCGCGGTGGTCCCGGTGGTACCCTGATCGATGGCGAGGATGAGGTCAGACATGCAGCGTGGCCAGGGGTTACGAGGAGCGGCGGAAGAGGGTGAGCGGTGCGACGGTGAGGAGCAGAATGTCGCCGATCATGCGGATCTGCAGCGCCTTGGGGAGCGCAGGGATGCCACGGAAGACGCTTTTGGCTTCGGGGAAGCCCGGTGCCAAGCCTTCGGCGAATCCGACCCGTTCGTGGGAGATGTTGCGGGCGGCCGCGATGGCTATCGCGAAGGCCACAACGAGCAGCCAGCGGTGCTTGGTGCGGGCGCCTGCAAAGCCGGCGGCAAGTGCGAAGGCGACCACCGCCCAGACGCTCGGGAAGTTGGCGACCGCAAAGGCGTTGAAGGCCGCGCTGGGACCGAGCGGTACCTTGTTGGCGAGCTCGACCGGATTGAGCCCGGCGAACATGAGCACAATGCCGGCCACCGCGATGGTGACAGCGCCGCCCATCGGCTTGCCGCTCCACAGTTCACCGAGGCTGCCGGCGCCCAGCACGATGCTGAGGTAGATGAACCAGGCAATCCCGACGAAGGGGGTGAAGCCCATGAGCGCGCGCATCGACATGCCGCTCGCCCCCGTGGCCCAGACCGACAGGAAGGCAATCAGGCCGCCGGCCAGCAGCGCCACCACGCCAGCAGAAACCCCCTCACGGAAGGCATCCGAGGGGCGGGTCGGCCGCGTGATGATGAAGCGCTCGCCCGCCATCCTGGCTGCATCGAAGCGCATCTTCGCGGTGAGAGGTGTCACGCGCTTGCGCTGGTGGTACATCTCGATGGGAGGAAGGTCGTCTTGGGGGCGCATGGGCGGTCTTGCAGACATGCTCGATACACTCGCTGCGAAGGGAGGGGCGTGCGGGTTGCGTGGAGGCCCTCTTTTGCGCCAAGTGGGCCGCGGGTTGCAAGCGGCATGGCGACTGCCGCGGTTCGGTTAGAATCCGAGCTCGCGCATGACGGCGTCGTGCAGCGCAGGCCGCAGCGCACGGATGCCGGCGTTGTCGCGCGTGGGGTGGATGCGATTCGTCAGCAGCGCCACGACAACGCCCCGTTCCGCATCGATCCAGAGGCTCGAACCGGCAAAGCCAAGGTGGCCGAAGGAGGCCTCGCGGCTCATCCGGGTGCCGGCGGAGGAGCGCGGGCCGGAGGGTGTGTCCCAGCCCAGCGTGTGGGAGCCGCCCTTGGCAATCCAGGCCCGGTTCCACATGCGTACGGTGTTCTCGAGCGTGAGGAGCTGCGGAGACTGCGTCATCGCCGCGAGCCCGATGCGGGAGAGTTCGAAGGCCGTTGAGAAGAGGCCAGCATGGCCGGTCACGCCGCCGAGCAGCGCGGCGTTCTCGTCGTGCACCTCGCCCTGCATGGTGCGCCTGCGCCAGCCGCACCACTCCGTGGCGGCGAAGCCGCGCTCGGCCGCAATCCCCACGGGGCGGAAGCCGGTTCGGGTGAGGGCGAGCGGCTTGGCGATGAGCTCGTCGAAGAGGCGGTCGAGTGGCGCGCCGAGCAGCCGTTCAATCCAGCGGCCAAGCAGGAGGTAACCGAGGTCGCTGTAGAGGCCGTGGCCCCGCTGCTCGCGGCGCACAGGAATGGTGGCAAGGTGGCGCCAGGCGTCGTCGGCAGAGGCAAAGTCCTGCTCCCAGAGCCGTTCGTAGGCAGGCAGGCCGCTGCCGTGCCGCAGGAGGTCGGCGAAGGTTGCGCGGCAGGCGCTGATGTCGCGCGGGATCTCGTCCTCGAAGCTCACGCGGCCGTCGACCACGGCGAGGTGGGCGAGCAGCGCCGTGCAGACTGCCTTGGTGACCGAGGCGATGTCGAAGCGGGTGTCTTGCGTGACCGCTTCGCGAAGCCCGTCGGCGGTGATTGCGGTGGTGCCGAGCGCGATGCGATGGGTGAGCTCTCCGCGCCGCCAGACG
>CAIQPA010000199.1 GCA_903873545.1 uncultured delta proteobacterium | reverse complement strand
GGAGATACAGCGTACGCAAACAGCATTGAGGCGATGGCGGTTCGAGCGGAATGGTCCGTGCGGTCGCCTCGGCCTGGTCCGCGGCCTTAAGTTCGAGCAGCGCTTGGTGCCGCAAGCGCTGCACTTCGATGGGCAGTAAGGTAAGGTCTGTCATTGCGAAGCTCCCGGGACGAGTGAAAACGATGAGCCGCAGAAATCGCAGCCCCTACCTATCTTTGAACGCCTGCCCGCGGGGGAGCGCGCGCGTGCGAGGGAGGGGCAACGCCGAAGACGCATGGAAGGCTCCATGAATCCCCAACCGATGGCGCTACCCGGCGAGCCCTGCCCGTCTGACGGCCGCGACCAACGCAATGAGAAGCTGGAGGCGCCTGGCATCCCGAACCTGTCGCTGCAACCGACGCGTATCGTGAACCAGCTTGCTCAACGCGATGAGCTCACGGGCCTCACGCTCCCGCCGCAAGCTCCGCCGTGGCGGCGGCTCGCACCAGAAAGAGGTCGATGCTGCGACTACGGGCCGCGGCTCGACCGCGACCCCGTCTTCAGCAAACGGCAGCGGCGAGAAGGCCTCGACACTAACAGCGCGACAGCAGATTCGGCCGCTCGGGAAGTAGAAGAACAGCAGGAACAATCTCGGGTGTTCGGAACAGAGCATCACAGACCTCCACATTTTTGGGGAGGGGCTCTTGTAGCGAACAGGAAGACTTCTGCAAGGCTAAACTACAATGGAAAGTCGCGAGAGGGACGGTCTAACGATCTTTGGACGGCGAGGTCGCGGTCGTCTCGCGCTGCGCACTCAGCCGCACAATCTGCGTCTCGACCTGCCGGCGCCAGGCAGCCATCTCCACCTCCTGCCGTCGCTGCTGCACGATAAGCCCCTCGATGACCGACGAGAGGTAGGCAGCCGTCACCGGCTCACCCGTTGAGGATGCAGCCTTCGACCTCGAAGCCCGCTCAAAGGAGTTTACCCAGAAGGTCTTTGACCAGCCCTGCGCTGCCCGCTCCGGAGCAGGTTCACTCTCCGACTGGCGCTCGCGGAGCTGCTGCAAACCCATGCTCATTGCCAGCTTGAGAACCCCCGCTCGCGTCGGCCCGTTACCAGCAAACTCGGGCCATTGATGCGCAAACCGAACCAGCATTTCCGCATCAGAAAGCGTCTCCACCGGCACCCGAAGCGTCACATCCGTCATCACTCCCTCAGCCAGCGGCGGCCGGCCGCGTCGGCGCGGCGCGGCGCTGGCGTCTGGGTCGTCGGTCTTGGCCGCACCCTCTCGGAGTTTGGCCGCCCGTTCCGCACGGCGAGCCTCCCAATCCAGAGCAACACGAGCAGCCTCGGCAGGCCGCTCGACCTTCGCTCGAGATGAAGGCATCGCCCGCAGACTCTCCTCCATCTTCTCACGTTCAGCACGAGACCGCAGATCTCCACCCATGTTTCACTCCGAAAGATTTGAACAACTTCCACAAAGGAGAACCGCATTTATGGCAACTACATAAATGTGTCAACTTCCTGCCTTTGTCCAAACCTACGACGCCCGCTACTGACCCGCCCCCGAGGGGTTCGCCCCCTGCGCCTGCTATTGGTCCTTCTCGGCCTGCAGCAAGACGGCGGCCATGAGGTCGCCACGCTCCACCCGCGTCACCAGCGTCCGCATGCAGAAGAGCACCGCCAGCGTATCGGTAGCGGCAACGTGCTGGCGGTTCTTCACCACCTGTGCCTCGTTGAACTTGCCCAACGCCGCGAACGACCCGAAGCGCACAACCTCCGAACCGAGTTTGCCATAGAACTTCGAATAGAGCGTTTTGATGAGCTTGACCTCACTGCCGAGATGCCACTCGTACCACCACCTGTCGAAGGGCCTGTCGTCGGTGTCCGTGAGTGAGCCCTCGAACAGCAACCCCTCCTCGTCTTGGACGAGGAACAGGTTGGCCAGACGAGGCGGCCGGCCGAACAGCCCATCGGTCGCGGTAGCGAGCCGCTTCCACGCTGCAGACGACACCATCTTACGATAGGCGGGCTCCGCAGCCGCAACACGCGCGGCGAACGCAGCGGCATCGTCCAGCATCGCCTGCGCCTGCGCCCCTTTCAGGTCGTCAGCCTGCTTGACCCTCACCCGCCAGCGCAAGTCTGCGGCCCGCTCCCGCTCCTTGGCTGCTGTCTTCGCCCGCGCTGCCGCCTCAAGCCCCTCAATACGCTTCTTCTCGTCCATCTCATCCTCCGAATCGTCGCGAAGTTTGTGCTTCGCTCGGCCTTGCCACCGTGCCGGGAATCGGTCGGTTGGCTGGGTTTCGTAGGGCCTTGACCCTCCACCCATCTTGATTGTTCGGTTGTGCTGACAGCCCGGAGACTGCCTGGGTCTCGAAACTATTCACGACATTCTTCCCTGCAACCAAACTCTCTTTCGAACCAGCCGGAAGGCCCCCCGCATCTCTCCCCCATGACCACCCTCCGACTCATCCTCGGCGACCAGCTCTCCCACAGCGTCGCCACCCTCCGCGACCTCGACCCCGAGCGCGATACTGTCCTCCTCGCCGAGGTCGCTGCGGAGGCCAGCTATGTGCCCCACCACCAGCAGAAGCTGACCCTCTGCTTTTCGGCCATGCGCCACTTCGCAGCAGAGCTCCGCGCCCGCGGCCTGCGCGTCCGCTACACCCGCCTCGATGACCCCGACAATGCAGGTTCCCTCATCGCAGAAACGGCCCGCGCCATCGCAGAACTCCGCCCCGACCGCCTCGTGGTCACCGAGCCCGGCGAGTGGCGCCTCGCGCTCGAGATGGAGGGCTGGAGCGAGCGCCTCGCGCTGCCGGTCGAACGCCGCGAAGATGACCGATTCCTCTGCAGCCGCGACACCTTCGAGCGCTGGGCCAAAGGGCGAAAGGAGCTCCGCATGGAGTTCTTCTACCGCCTCATGCGTCGGCAGACCGGCTGGCTCATGGAGGGCGACGACCCCGAAGGCGGCCAGTTCAACTTCGACGCAGAAAACCGCAAGGCGCTCCCCCGCGCGCTCGCCCTCCCCTGCCGCACCCGCTTCGCCCCAGACGCCGTCACGCTCGAGGTCATCGACCTCGTCCGCAGCCGCTTCCCCGCCAACATGGGCGACGCCCGCGACTTCGACTGGCCCGTCACCCGGGCAGAGGCCCTGCAGGCGCTCGACCACTTCATCGCCGACTGCCTGCCCCGCTTCGGCGACTACCAGGATGCCATGCGGACGGGCGAGGCCTGGCTCCACCACAGCCTCCTCTCCACCTCGCTCAACCTTGGCCTGCTCCTGCCACGCGAGGTCTGCGAGGCAGCGCTCGCTGCCTACGCAGCAGGCAGCATCCCGCTTGCCGCCACCGAGGGCTTCATCCGACAGATCCTGGGCTGGCGCGAGTTCGTGCGCGGCGTCTACTGGCTCGAGGGGCCCGACTACGATCGCAGCAACGCCCTTTCCGCCAACCGGCCGCTCCCCGCGCTCTACTGGACCGGCGAGACCGACATGCGCTGCATGGCCGACGCCATCGCCACCACGAAGCGCCACGCCTACGCCCACCACATCCAGCGGCTCATGGTCACGGGCAACTTCGCGCTGCTCGCGGGGCTTCAACCCGCGGAGGTGGAGCAGTGGTACCTCGCGGTCTACGCCGACGCCTACGAGTGGGTCGAGCTGCCCAATGTGCATGGCATGGTGCTCTTCGCCGACGGCGGCCGCATGACGAGCAAACCCTACGCGGCGTCGGGTGCCTACATCGACCGCATGTCGGATTCCTGCAAAGGCTGCCGCTACAAGGTCGCCGCCAAGAGCGGCCCGGACGCCTGCCCGCTCGGACCGCTCTACTGGCACTTCCTCATGCGCAACCGCGAACGGCTCAGCGGCAACCCGCGGCTCGGCATGCCCTACGCCACGCTCGCCAAGATGACGGAGGAGCGCCGCGCGGAGCTCCGCGCAGATGGCGATGCCTTCCTGACCAAGCTCGACCGGGGTGAAAGGGTCTGAACGCGCCGCCCGTGTGGCCCACCTTCAAAGTTCTTCGAGCAGTTCAGCCTCGATTTTCATGAGCTCAGGCGAGAGCTTCTCTACCAACAACGGGATGAGTTCCTCGCGCGCCACGAGGTCCACAAAGTAGCGCGCCATGAAGGGAAGGACCGTTGCGGGGTTGCCCACCGTGCGATCCGTATAAAAGAACATGGTGCGCTGCTTTAGCGGCGTCACGGGAATGGGGCGCGCCAGGTCGGCGAAGGAGGCGACGGTCGCGATGGTCCATCGGGTACCGTTGTTTCGTGGGGCCTCGACCAATCGCGTTATCTCGAACGGCTCCGCAACCGACCACTCCGTAAACCAGTCAATCATCCGGTCGCCAGGCAGCCAACCATGCTCGGTCGGATTCGTCCCGTAGGTCGGGAGGCAGACAATCTCATTGCCACGCTGCGCAGCCGCCATCTTCAGCCGAAGGGGCCCGCGGCCTAGGTCCTCAGCGATCCCGCAGAGCCGCTGCCACTCCGGCAAGGCGCACATCGCCCGGTAGATGGGCTCCACCCGTGCGACCTCCTCCTCCCACTGCGCCTGCCCTTCCGCGAGCTCGCGCAACTTGGTTTCGAGGAAGAAGCGCTGCTTGGCCTCCTGCAACTCCTTGGCGGTGGATTCGCGCCTAGACTCCGCATCGGAGAGTTCCCTCTCCGCCTCGTCATGATCCCAAACCGCGGACTCCGCCTCGCGCTCGGCTGCAACCAGCCGAGCAATCTGCTCAAAGTGCTCAAGACGCGAATCGATACTCATCGTTCCTCCTCATCGTCGCGAAGTTCTCACTTCGCCGGGCATTGCCACCGTGCCGGAAATCGGCCGGTTGGCTGGGCTTCAAAGGGCCTCGTCCCTCCACCCATCTGGATTGCTTGGTTGTGCTCTCGCACCCTTAGACGCATGAGCCATCCGGATTTATTCTGACGGCTTCACGACATCTCCAAGCCGCATGGATGCAGGGGTTGGGGGGTGCGGAACGGGGTCCTTCAGCAACAGAACTCCGCCTGCGACGGCGTCGATGGGACGGCCGTTCCGCCGCCTGCCCCAAAAATCTGCGGGCCCCTCCGCAACAACGGGCTGCAGACGCCGATAACCGACCATCACAACTTCGTGAGGTCACATGTCGCGTCCACCGTTGACACCGCTCCCCCCTCCATCTCCGCCGCCGCCTCGCGCCGAACGCAACCCGCACGAGCGGCGGAGCGTCACCGTCACGCGTGCAGGTCTGCCGGCAGGCGCGCTGCACGAGCAGCATGTGGTTCCGCGCAACAGTCTCTTCATCGACCTCGTCGTCTGGGGCAGAGCGGCCAACTCGCCCGTATGGGGCCCCTTCCGCCCCTTCTTCGCGGGCCACCACGTCGCGGTCGAGTTCTGTAGCGGCCATCTGAGCCTCGAGATGTTCAACAGCTACCTCGGCGAGGCGCAGTTCGTGCGCACCAAACGTACCCTGCCAGGCGAGGCCCGCCTCTTCATCCTCTGCAACAGGCGGCCAAAGGCCCGACTCAGAGAGCTCGCGCGCTTTGTGACCCCCGGCCCCGTCGCCGGCTCCTGGTTTCTCGACCTCGGCGCGGCAGGCCAGGTCATCATCGCGGTGGCCACCGAACTGCCCGTCCAGCCCGGAACAACCGCGCTCCGCTTCATCGCCCCCAAAACCTCGCAAGCCGAGTATTTTCAACGTTATGATGACCTCTTGAACGATCCGACATTGTCGGACAAACTACGCAACACCATCTTGATGGAGGAACACATGTTGAGCAGCGATCGCACCGATCCAACCGTTGT
>CAIQPA010000198.1 GCA_903873545.1 uncultured delta proteobacterium | reverse complement strand
CGTCATGGTGAAGATGGTGGGGGCGATGAACTTGTGGTGGTGGCGGTGGACATTGCGGAAGAGCCAGCGGCCGTGGAGGAGGCGGTGGCTGTAGTAGAGGCCGGCGTCCATCATGAGGGCGAGGAGGATGCCGCTGACGGGAAGCCACCAGAGCGGGTAGTCGGTGGGCTGCATGTAGAGCATGCTCGGCCCGCCGGCGACGACGTAGGCGGCGAAGGAGCCGCCAATGACAGCGCCGAGCAGGATGTTGCCGGAGCCGAGCCAGAAGCCGCGGCGGACGGTTGCGTCGTCGGGCATGCGGTTGGGCTGGATTTTCCACTGCGCGGCCTCGGCGCGGCGGCGGCTGTAGAAGTGGTAGTGCACCGCGCCGCACATGCCCCAGTAGGTGACGAGGGTGACGGCGATGGAGATGCCGACCATGGTCAGCCAGGAGGCGAGTGTCAGAGACATGGGGACTCACGCGGGAGGTGGGTTGGGAATACCGAGGTGGGGCGACGGGGGCAACCAGCGTCTGCGGTCGGGCGTTGACCGCGCGCGGGTATGAGGGGTAGTCGGTCGGGCGTGCTACAATTGGAGGTTGAGATGGGTGCAGCGAAGTGGAGCGGATTGGCAGCGGTAATGTTGCTGGCTGCATGCGGGACCGACGCCCTTCGGCAGTCCGGTGAGGATGTGGGCGGCGGCGACACTGGCAGCGCATCGACCGATGTGGAGGATGCGGCCGATGGGTCGGCTACCGACACAGGCGTGGCGGATAGCGGCGCTGGCAGCGGCGATGCCGATGCAGGTGGCGACACGGCGCCGGCTGATATCGATTCCGACGCGATTGCCGACACAGCGGCCGATACCGCGGCCGACACGGGCGACGGCGGCGGCGGGTCTGACACGAGCGGTGCAACCGACACCAGCACAGATGGCTGGCTGACCTTCGATTGCCACAACGAGTTCATCTTTGGGGGTGCGCCGGCGGAGTGTGGCGTGCGCTCCTGCGTGCCGGAGGGGCGGGCGGCCTTTGGTCCCGGCTTTCCGCTCGAGATTGGTGGCCCCTGCGCGGACTTCTTTGCCTGCGTGGCCGCCTGTGACTGCGCGGCAGGCGACGATGTCTTCGCGAGCCCCTGCGGCCGGGACTGCGGCGCTACCATGACACCCGCTTGCGCGACGCCGGGAGAGGCCTTCACGACGTGTGCGGCAACGAGCTGCGAACCCTCGGTCTTTGTCTGCGACGATGGCAGCGAAGTGGCCGCGTCGGCTGTGTGCGATGCAGTGGCCGACTGTGCAGGCGGCGAAGACGAGGCTGGTTGCACGGGCGACTTTGCCTGCGGCGATGGCACTACGGTGCCGAGCGAGTGGGTGTGCGACGGGTTCGGGGACTGCTTCAACGGCTCCGATGAGTTTGGCTGCGCGAGCTTCGATTGCGGCGATGGGGAGTCGGTCCCGCCCGACTGGCAGTGCGACGGATTTGCCGACTGCACGAACAACGCCGACGAGCTGGGCTGCCCCGTGTTCTGTGCCGATGGCAGCGAGGTGCCGGTGGAGCAGGTCTGCGACCTGCGCGCCGACTGTTCCGGTGAGCCGACCGATGAGTTCTACTGCACCGGCTTCAGCTGCGGTGATGGCGCCATCGTGGAGGCGAGCGCGGCCTGCAACGCTGCGACGGACTGTGCCGACGGCAGCGACGAAGACCCGCTCCGCTGCTCCTATCCCTGCACCGATGGCGCCAGCATCGCAGCCGCGTCGCGCTGTGATGGCACGCCCGACTGCTCCGCGGGCGAGGACGAGCTGGCCTGCACCTTCTACGCCTGCAGCGACTTCCGGGTGCCGGTCGACGCACGGTGCGACCGGAACGCAGATTGCCCGAGTGGCGACGACGAGGCGGGCTGCCTGTTCGACTGCGGTGACGGCACGACCATCGACCTCGCGCTCTCCTGCAACGGCGCGCCGGACTGTGCAGATGGCGCGGACGAGGCGCGCTGCCCCGTGCTCTGCGGCGACGGCTTTGAGGTGCCGGCGGAGTATGTCTGCGATGGGTTCACCGACTGCTTCCCCGGCGGTGAAGATGAGCTTCCCTGCCCGTTTGACTGCGGCGGCGGCCTGGTGTTGCCCGTGGGCGGTCGCTGCAACGGCGCGTCGGAGTGCGCCGATGGGAGCGATGAGGCAGGCTGCCCCTTCACCTGCACGGATGGCGGTGTCGTGGGCTCATTTCAGCGGTGCGACCTGTTTGCGGACTGCTCCGATGGCAGCGATGAGGTTGGCTGCACCTACCTTGTTTGTGGCGACGGCAGCTCGATTCCGCTCGTCTGGGAGTGCAACGGCTTTGAGGAGTGCAGCGACGGGAGCGACGAGGCGGGTTGCCCCGTCTTCCTCTGCGGCGATGGTACGACAGTGCCGGCCCGCTGGAAGTGTGACGGCGTTCCAGACTGTCTCGACGGTTCGGACGAGCTGGGCTGCTGACCATGGCGGAGCCGGTGGCGCTCGGAGCGACAGGGGGGCCGAAGATGCGGCGATTTGTAGGCCCGCTCGCACTGCTGCTGGTGGTGCTGCTCGGCATCGGGCTCTACCTGCCGACGCGCGAGCATGGCTTCACGCAGGATGACCATCTGCTCATCGGCGGCTCCGAGGCGTTGCGCTCGACCGAGGGCTGGGCGCGGCTCTTTGTGACCGACTTCTTCTCGCGAACCACCGAGGGTGGCAGCGACATTCAGGTGGGCTACTTCCGGCCCATGCCGCGGCTCTCGTGGATGCTCACCTACCAGGCGGCGGGGCTCACGCCCGGGGCCTTTCATCTGGTGAGTGCCGTGCTGCATGGGCTCACCGCCGGCCTGCTCCTGCTCTTGCTCCACGCGCTCGGCGCGGGGCTGCTCGCGGCGACGGTTGGTGCGGCACTCTTTGCGGCCCATCCGGCCCATGCAGAGGCGGTGCAGATTGTGACGGCGCAGTCGGATGTGCTGGCGGCCCTGTTCGCGCTGCTGGCCTGGATTGCGCTCGTGCGGGGTGGCTCGTCGCCTGGCTGGCGGCGTGGAGCCTGGAGTGCCTTGACCTTGGCTGCGACGCTGGCGGCTGCGCTGAGCAAGGAGGTGGGGCTGGCGGTCGCGCCCGTGGCGCTGCTCCTGGCCTGGTGGGGCAGCGAGCAGAGGGGTGTCGCGCGGCTCCGCGAGATGGCGTGGCGGCTCGCGCCGGTGGCCATCGGGACCGCGCTCTACTTCGGGCTCCGGATGCAGGCGCTGCATGGCCTCGCGGCGACGGGGCAGGAGCGGGCCTACGGCGCCTTCGCCTACCTCTTCGGGCTGCCGGTCGTGCTTGTCGACTACCTTGGCCTGCAGTTCTGGCCGCTCGGCACCGCCTACCTCTATGCGCCGATTCGGGTGCCGGAGAGCCTTCCGCTGGCCTGGTGGCTCGATGTGGCGCTTGTGCTGCTTTACGGGGCGGGCCTGGTGGTGCTGGCGCGTCGGCGGGCCTGGCTGGCGGTGACGGGGCTGGTGCTGCTGGTGGTGGCGCAGCTGCCGTCGATGGCCTTCCACCTGGTGCGGGTGCCGGGCGGCGAGACGGCGCTGCCCTTCGCGAGCCGCTGGCTCTATCTGCCGAGCCTGGGGCTGGGGTTTGTGGCGGCAGAGGTGATGGGCTGGCTCGTTGCGCGCCCGCGGTGGCGGCTCGTCAGTGGGGCGGTGGCGGCGGCCATGGTGATGATGCTGGCTGCGCTGACGACCATCCGTCTGCCGCTCTTTGCGAGTGACCTGACGCTCATGCAGGCGGCGGTGAACGACATGGCGACCTGGGAGAGCAGTGAGCTGCCGCCCGATGCGAAGTACTATGCGCTGACGACGGCCGGCTTGGCTGCGATGGAGCAGGGGAAGGTGGAGGAGGCGGTCGGCTTTCTGGAGGCGGCGCTTGCTGACGGCCCTTCCAACATCCGGGCGCTGGTGAACCTGAGTAACGCGGAGCTTCGGCGGGGCAACTTTGCGAAGGTGGTGACGCTGATGGATCGGGGGCTGGCGCAGCAGTTCTACCGCGACCGGGACGACCTCTTCATGCTGCGCGGGTTGGCGCGGCTCCGGCTGCGGCAGTTTGGCGAGGCTGCGGGCGACTTCCGCGAGGCCATCCGCTTCAACGCGTCGGTGGCCGATGGCTACCTGCTGCTGGCGGAGGCGGAGCAGGGTGCCGGCGCGCGGGAGCGGGCCGTCGCGGCGCTGGAGCAGGGGCTCGGTGTGATGCCGGGCGAGCCGCGGCTGCTCTTCAATCTGGGCATGTCGGCGGGTGCCGATTGTGCCACGGCGGCGCCAGCGATGCAGCGCTATCTGGTGGCGGATCCTGCGGGCGATCCGCGACGGCGGACGATGGCAGAGGCGACGGTTGCGCGGTGCGCTGGGGCTGCGGGCCGTTAGGCGGGGTCGCTGCCGAGCGTGGCGTAGTAGCCTGCGATGCGGGCCTGGGCGCCGGTGCGGGTGTAGAGGTCGGTGGCGCGGGTGAGGATGGCCTGCTCGATAACGGCGGCGACCTCTTCGGCGGTCTGCCCATCGGGGAAGGCGCGTGAGTCGGGGCCGCCGTGCAGGGCGGAGGCGCCGAACTCGGTGAAGACGACGCCGGGCGAGACGAGCGAAACGACAACGCCGGGATGGGTCTGCGCCAGTTCGATGCGGAGCGCGGCGGTGAGGGCGTTCATCATGTGCTTGGCGCCCACGTAGGCGCTGCGGATGGGTGCGAAGGGGAGGCGCCCGAGCAAGGAGGAGACGTGGACGAACTGGCCTGTGCCCCGTTCTGCAAAGTGGGGGAGGGCGGCGCGCACGCCGTTCCAGACCGCCTTCACGTTGATGTTCACCATGGCGTCGAGGTCGGCGTCGGTGAGCTGCGAGGGCTGGCGGGTGATGCCCTGGCCGGCGTTGCTGATCCAGACATCGAGGTGGCCGAAGCGGGCGATGGCGGCCGCGCGTGCGGCGTCGAGCTGGGCCTGGTCGGTGACGTCGGCGACGACGGCGAGGGCGTTGTCGCCGCAGTCGGCTGCGACCTCGGCGAGGCGGTCTGCGCGGCGGGCGACGAGCACGAGTTTGTGGCCCTTGGGGGCGAGATGACGGGCGAGCGCGGCGCCGATGCCGGCGCTTGCGCCGGTGATGAGGATGACGCTGGCTTCGGTCTGCTGAGACATGTGGGGCTCCTGCGGTGGCGACCTGTGTGGCGCGGGAGGGAGGTAGGAGGGTTGCGGCGCACGGGCCAGAGGGGGAGCTGCATTGGCACAGAAGATAGTGTGGTTTGTTTGCTGGCGGCAGGTTTGGTTCTTGACCATATTGGTGTGACAAATGCGATCGCTACGGTGCGGTCGTTTGGGTCTCGGAGGTCAATCATGCATCCCTTCCTTCAAGCGCTTGTCGGCGGGCTGCTGCTCGGCGGAGCGGCGCTCCTGCTCATGGGCACCATCGGCCGGACCGCGGGCATCAGCGGGATTGTATCGGGGCTCTGGAAGCCCAGCCCGCCGCGCGGCTGGCAGGCCGCCTTTCTGGTGGGGCTCGCGTTGGCCGGTGGTGCTGGGTTCGCGCTCTTTCCGAGCCGGTTTGATGCGGGCGATTCGGCCGGTCTGCCGGTAACGATCGCGGCGGGGCTTCTGGTTGGGTTTGGGTCGCGGCTCGGCAGCGGCTGCACGAGCGGCCACGGCATCTGCGGCCTGGCGCGTCTTTCGCCCCGCTCGGCGGTGTCGGTTGGCACCTTCATGGCGGCGGCGGGCGTGACGGTCTTTGTGGTGCGGCACCTGCTGGGAGGTGGCCAGTGAGCGGGCTGGTTGCGGCGCTCTTCTCGGGCCTTCTCTTTGGCGCGGGGCTGCTTGTCTCGGGCATGACGATGCCGTCGAAGGTGCTCGGCTTTCTCGATGTGGCTGGCGACTGGGACCCGA
This sequence comes from uncultured delta proteobacterium, assembly GCA_903873545.1. Classification (GTDB taxonomy): domain Bacteria; phylum Myxococcota_A; class Bradymonadia; order REDH01; family REDH01; genus CAIWGR01. Next base: position 2,504 of record CAIQPA010000198.1, on the reverse strand, counting down.
GCTTGGCCTTCGTGATGGTGGGCGGCATCGGCATCAACCTGGTGCTGGGCCGGCTGCTGCTCAAGCGGGCTGCGCCGCTCTGGGCGCCGGGCTTTTCGCTGCCGACGGCGACGGCCATCGATGGTCCGCTGGTCTGGGGTGCGGTCATCTTCGGCATCGGCTGGGGGCTGGGCGGCTACTGCCCGGGGCCCGCGCTGGTGACGGCCGCTGGCGGCGGTCAGGCGCTGCTCTTTGTGGCCGCGATGCTGTTGGGCATGGGCGCAGAGGAGTGGGTGGCGCGTAGGCGCGCGCTGGCGCAGGAGAGCTGCGTGGGCGACGGCTAGCTGCCCTCGCTAAGCCACTGGTCGTAGTAGGCGGTGCCGTCGGCGCCGCGGAACTCGATGCGCACCTGGTTCCGGACCGGGTCGAAGGTGAGCACGGTCTGCACGGAGGACTGCAGGCTGGTGGTATGCCAGAGGAGCTGGTCGGTGCCGCTGAAGGTCTCGAGCGTATCGAGGAGGGAGGCGGCAGGGTTGCGGTTGTCGCCGGGGCCGACGGCGATCTCGTGGATGCGCCGCGCGGGGCCGGCGTTGTCGACGCGGGTGACCATGCCGATATGGAAGTCGCCGCTGAGGAACCAGACGTTGCGGATGTCGTTGTCGGTGATGTGGTTGAGGAGCTCATCGCGCTGGCGGTCGTAGCCCTCCCAGCGGTCGCTCTCGCCCACGTAGCCCGTGGGCATGTCGGTGATGGGCACGGAGTTGAGCAGCACCTTGAAGTGGGCGGTGCTGTTGGTGAGCCGCTCCTTGACGAAGTCCATCTGCGCCTGGCTGATGTAGTAGGAGCGGTCGGGGACGTAGCGCTCGGAGCGTGAGTCGAGGATGATGAACTCGACGGTGTCGCCCCAGGCGTAGTTGTTCCAGAGTCCGCCGCTCGGGCCGCGCTCTACGGCGAAGGTCTCGTAGTAGGACTGGAAGGCGTTGGAGAGGATGCTGGGGGCGACCGTGGTGGGGTCGTAGTCGTTGTCGACCTCGTGGTCGTCCCAGGTCTGGAAGAAGCCCATCGCCTGATGCAGGGCGAGGTAGCCGGGCTCGGTGAGGGTGGAGCGCCAGGCGTCGCGGAAGCCGCCGAGGTCGGAGAGGCCGTCGTTGTAGGACTGGTCGCCGAGGTGGAGGAAGAGGTCGGCGTCGGCGCGGTTGGCCATGGAGGAGAGCGCGGCGTAGGGGCGCTGGTTGGCGTTGGTGCAGGAGGTCGTGGCGACGACAACCGGGGCGAGGTCGCCGGGCGCGGGCGCGGTCTTGACGCGGCCGATGGGGCTGCGGGCGAGCAGTCCGTCGCCGGCCTCGGAGAAGAAGGCGTATTGGTACCAGGTGCCTGCGAGGAGGCCGCTCACGGGTGCGTGGAGGTAGCCGTCGCCGTTGGGGGTAACCGGCTGTTCGTAGACGAGCAGCCGCTCGCCGGTCAGGGCGTCGTCGCGCCAGACGCGGAGCAGCACCGTCTCGGCGCCTGTCACGAAGGTCCAGAGCAGAACGCTCTCGGAGCGCATGGCGCCGGACTGGACGCTGAGCGGGAAGAGGTCGGTCGCGGAGACGACAGCCTCGGGATCGACGGGCCAGGGCACACCGCCGTCGCCGGGGATGCCGGGGTCTGTGTCTTCGACCGCGGTGTCTGCGGTGTCGAGGTCGGTGTCTTCGGCCGCGGTGTCTGCGGTGTCGAGGTCTGTGTCTTCGACCGCGGAGTCTGCGGTGTCGAGGTCGGTGTCGGTGAGGTCGGTGTCTTCGACCGCGGTGTCGGGGTCTGTGTCGGTGGGGTCGGTGTCTGCGCCGCCGGTATCGGGGTCTGTGTCGGTGGGGTCGGTGTCTGCGACGCCGGTATCGGGGTCTGCATCTGCGAGCTCGGTGTCGGCGCCGCCGCTGTCGCTCGATGCGTCTTCTTGGGCCGTGTCGGCCGCGTCTGCTTCGACATTGAAGGTGGCGTTACCGGCCTCGTCCGTGCCGCAGGCTGCGGCCGTTGAGAGCGTCAGGAGCAGCGCGACGAGTCTGAATGAGGCAAAGTGCAGGCGCATGGAATCCTCTGGGCTTTGGTGCCGTATGAGCGTCTCGTCCAAGATACGAATGGCAGGAGCGTCAACCTCCTGCCTTTCCGTGACATTTACCAACCGCAGCCGACGGCAAAGAAGTCGTCTGGGGCGTTCTGGAGGGCGTCGAACCAGGTGGCCCAGAAGTTCTGCGCACGGTTGGCGAAGTCGGCGATGAGCGGGTCTGCTGCCGCTGCTGCGGTCATCTCGGCAGAGGCCGGGTTGATCAAGCCGTCGGCCTTGCCGAGTCCGGGGACGCGGGTGGAGAGCCGGTTAAAGTCGGCGGCCTCGCCCCAGCGGTCGGCGGTGGAGGTGGGGCGGAGGTTGTCGAGGTCGGACCAGGCCTCGATGAAGGTCATCTCGCCGGCATCGTTGAAGACGAACTCTTCGTAGATGGGGCAGGGGCCCTCTTCGTAGGTGAAGGAGATGTAGCAGCGGGCGAAGGGCT
>CAIQPA010000197.1 GCA_903873545.1 uncultured delta proteobacterium | reverse complement strand
CGGCCTGCGCCGTCGTGCGACCGCAGGCGGCCAGCGCAAACAAGACAAGGGAGTGGGCAACCAGGCCGCGCATCAAACCTCCAAGAGACGGAGTTCGCAGCCCTAGAGCAGGGGCACATGCAGGGCAACGGCGCGCAGGAGCCGGAGCTGGCAGGGCGGCGACGTTTGAGATTGCGGAGGCCTACAAGGGAAAGCAGAGGCAAACACGATGAGCGCGATTGCGAAGCGGAGGCGGGCGAGATAGCCAAACGTTCGTGGGGACATCGATTGGGTTTGACCTCACAGCCCGGCTCCCCGTTCTCCGGTGGACAACGAATGAAACTCTTCGACCTGCTCGGCCTCCACGACGCCCAACTCGAACCTTCGGCGACCAAGGTCCATCTCGCCGCCTTCAATGGACAGGATGAGCCCATCGCCGTCTGGCGCCGCGGCGACTTCGAGGCTTGGCAGCGCTGGCAGTTCCAGCGGGTCTTCGAGCGCCCCTACATCGTCAGTCTCGTGCGCATCCCGGCCCGGAACGACCGATGGCTCTTCGCGGGCGCCTACAAGGTGCTCGGCTGCCGTCCCCACCCTGAGCACGAGGGCAACTGGCTCTACGACACCCAAGAGGTCGAGGCGACCCGCCCGCTGACAGGGCGCCTAGTGGTGGCTCACCATCGGACGGGGCGGAACAGCTTCCGTTTGGCCGAGACCTTTTGCGACACGCTCACAGTAGCGGAGATTCGCGAGGCGCCGATGCTGCTCGAACCCTTCTCCACCTACAGCGAGGTTCGGCTTAGCAAGGCGGAACTCGACCTCATCGTGCGTGCAGGTGAGCCGTCGTGGCGAGCCGCCCTCGCTGCCATCGCAGGCATCTACCTCATCACCGACACGTCGAACGGGAGACTCTACGTAGGCAGCGCCACGGGCGACACGCGGGCCGTCGGTGAAGGCGGAATTTGGAGCCGTTGGTGCGAGTACAGCCGAAACGGCCACGGCGGAAACGTCGAACTCAAGCGGCTGCTCTCCCCAGCGCCAGCAGGCGAAGGGCCCGAGCATGCCCGCCACTTCCAGTATGCCATCCTCGAAGTAGCCGATACCCACACAAGCGAGCTCGACCTTCTCCGGCGTGAGAGCCATTGGAAGCAGGTGCTGCAGAGCGGACGGTTCGGGTACAATGGGAACTGAGGAACACAACCAGCCACCGGTAATGGAAGCGCCCGTGAAGCCGCGGGTCGGCTGGACGCGCGGCGAGACGCTCCTCGTCCTCCACCTCTATCTTCGAACGCCATTCGGAAGGCAGCACCATCGTAACCCAGAGGTGGTGGAACTCGCACGGCGTCTCGGACGCTCACCGAACAGTGTTGCGATGAAACTGAACAACCTCACGTCGCTTGACCCGATTGAGCAAGCACGCGGCGTGAAGGGACTACAGGGCACAAGCAAGCTCGACCGTGAGATCTGGACAGCGTTCGAAACCTCGCGGATCGAGGTCGCCGCCGAAAGCCAGGCCGAGTGGGAGGCCACGTGCGTAGCCGAACAGAACGAAGACGGCGAAGCGTCTACCCGTGACGAATGGGGCCGCGACGCCTCAGAAACCGAACGCTACGCTCACCGGAAGGAACGGCTCGTCCAGCGTTTCTTTCGAGACCTCGTCTTGGAGAACTTTGAGAACAAATGTGCCCTCACCGGCCTCGCTGGGCCGAACCTCTTGATAGCCAGTCATATCGCTGGTTGGGCG
>CAIQPA010000196.1 GCA_903873545.1 uncultured delta proteobacterium | reverse complement strand
GCCATCCCGCGGAGCCGCGCCGAAGAGCTCCTGCTCCACGGCTTCGCTGTGGACGTCCTCAACGAACTCGGCCAACCCGCACTGCTCGAGCGCGGACTGGCGCTCCTCACCCGTTTCTCGGAGGCGTAGTCATGGGCTTCTACATTCACGTTCAGGAGACTCCCAACCCCAACGCGGTGAAGTTCATCTCCTTCTACACCGTGAAGTCGCACGGGAAGAGCAACTACCGTGCCGCCGAAGAGGCCGAGCATGTGCCCGTTGCACGCGAGATCTTCGCGGTCGGCGGCGTCGAGCAGATCTACCTCTTCGACAACTACATCACGGTCACCAAGCGGAGCGACCTGCCCTGGGGCGAGCTCTCCAAGAGCATCCTCGACCTGCTCCAGATCGCGCTGCCCGTGCATGACCCCGACTTCACCGACCCCGAGCCGCCGGCCTCGGAGAACCAGGTGGAGAAGACCCCCGAGATCCTCGCCATCGAGGAGATCCTCGACCGCACCGTCAAGCCCTACCTCGCGGCAGACGGCGGCGGCATCGAGGTCATCGAGCGGCAGGGCGACAAGATCTTCATCAAGTATCAGGGCGCCTGCGGCACCTGCCCCAGCTCCGTCGGCGGCACCCTCATCGCCATCCGCGACGTGCTCCGCGACGAGCTCGGTCCCGACATCGAGGTTATCGAAGTGGGCGGCGCGATGCTCGGCTACTGAGCCAGGCAGACCTCCAAAACGGCGAAGGGCCGGTGAGCATCGCTCGCCGGCCCTTTCTCTTGGCGGATACCGCTTAGAAGGGGCGGAGCTCGACGCCGCGGAAGACGTAGTTCGAACCGGCCGCAGAGAGCTGCGTGTAGCTGCTGGGCGTGCCCGTGCTGCCATTGGCGCTGCTGTCGACCACCTTCACGAGGCGGTTGTTGGCCGACTCGGTGGTGGTGGCATAGAGGGTCGCGGTGCCGGCGGTGCAGGAGCCCGAGATGCCACGGATGCCCATGCCGCCCGAGAGCGAGGTGGCAAGGTTGGTGTTGCCGCTGGCGCCGAACAGCTTGGAGTAGCTGGCGTTCCAGGTGCCGCCGCTCAGGTCGAAGCGACGGAGGCCGCTCGTCGAGGTGGTGCCGTCGTCGGCCACATAGGCGCGCTCGAGCGTGCCGTTGCCGTCGCAGTCGAGGAGCAGGAAGCCGGTGGGGCTGGTCGCCGTGATAATGCGGGTCGCCGTGATGCCGGTGGTGGAGGGCAGGCCGGTGCCCACCTGGTAGATGCCCGCCGTGCCCGAGGTGGTGCTGTAGTAGAGGTTGCCACCGAAGGACTCGACCGAGCGAAGGCTGCTGCTGGTGCTGCTGATGCGGACGAAGCTAGAACCGTTGTAGTACCAGACGCCGCTCGTGCCGCTGATGCCATTGCCGACAGCGTAGAAGGTGCCCGAGGGACCGGGCCAGACGCTGCGGATGTTGTCATCCTCAAGCACGCCCGAGCCGGGGAAGGAGATCTGGGTGGTGGGCGACAGCTCGGAGTTGAAGAAGTTCACCACCTTGTCGTTGTCGGTCAGCATATCGCCGCCGTTCTTTCCGAGTGCCTCATCGTAGCCGCCGACCGCGATGACGCCGTTGGCGATGTTGAAGTAGCCGGCGCTGGTGGTCGTGCCCGCGTCGTTAAGACGGTAGGTGCCCGAGCTGAACGAGGGGCTGGTGAAGAGGATGCTGCCGCCGTTGGCCGAGTACTCCACGAGCGAGACCTGCGAGGCATCGCTCGTGAGGGTGCTGGAGCCGTTGCCAATGCGCTCAACCAGCACGTTGCCGGCGCGGCTGCAGGCGCCCGACACAAGCGTGTAGCCGGTGGTGCAGGCGGTGGCGACGCAGGTGCTGTAGGCGCTGCCCGACCAGGTCTGCGTGCCCGTGCCGCCCGTGACAGTGCAGGCGCGGGTGTCGCTGACGCAGGCGCCCGACTCCACATGGTAGGAGGCGTTGCAGGAGGAGACGGCGCAGTCGGTCCAGGTGGCCGGCGAGACACCGACGGGCGGGGTGAGCTGGCCGTAGGTGGGGTCGCCCCAGCAGACCACGCTCTTGTCGCTCTTGAGCGCGCAGGTGTGGACCCAGCCAGCCGTTACTTGGGTCACACCCGTGAGACCGGCCGGGACCGTGCGCTGGCCATCGCTATTGCTGCCCCAGCAGGCCACCGTGCCATCGCTCTTGACCGCGCAGGTGTGGGCGCCACCAGCAGCCACCTGGATCACGCCCGTGAGGCCGCTCGAGACCGTGCGCTGGTTGTCGTCGTTGTTGCCCCAGCAGGTAACCGTGCCGTTGGCGCGGAGGGCGCAGGCGTGGGTTTCACCGGCTGAGATCTGCGTGGCGGTGTTGAGGCCACTCGTGGGATTGCGCTGGCCATCGCCGTTGGTGCCCCAGCAGACGACCGTGTTGTCGCTCTTTAGCGCGCAGGAGAAGTAGTCGCCGACTTCAATGGCGGTCACGCCCGACAGGCCGCTCGGGACGCTGCGCTGGCTCGAGGAGTCGGAGCCCCAGCAGACGACCGTGCCGTCGCTCTTGAGCGCGCAGGTGTGGCGGTAGCCTGCGGACACCTGGGTCGCGGTGTTGAGGCCAGAAGTTACGGTGCTCTGGTTCGAACCGTTAGCGCCCCAGCAGGCGACCGTGCCGGTGCTGCGCACGGCGCAGGAATGCTCGCCACCCGCCGACACATCGACGAAGTTGTTCGCACCGCTCGGCACCGTGGTCTGACCCGAGGAGCTACGGCCCCAGCAGGTGATGGAGCCGTCCTGCTTCAAGGCGCAGTTGTGGTCGTCGCCGGCCGAGACCTCGATGGCGGTGGCGGCGTTCCAGTTCTGGCTGCCCGTGCCGTTCGTCACGCTGCAGGAGCGGGTGTCGGCTACGCAGGTGGCGGTCTCGAGGTGGTAGCCCGTGGTGCAGGCGGTGGCCGCGCAGGTGCCGTAGGCGCTGCCGGTCCAGGTCTGCGTGCCCGTGCCGCCCGTGACGGTGCAGGCGCGGGTGTCGGTGGCGCAGGCGCCGGACTCGACATGGTAGGAGGCGTTGCAGGAGGTGGCCGTGCAGCTGCCCCAGACGCCGCTCGTCCAGCTCTGCGTGCCGGCGCCGTTGGTCACGCTGCAGGAGCGAACGTCGCTCACACAGAGGCCGGCCTCGAAGTGGAAGCTGCTGTTGCAGGCGGTGAGCTGGCAGCTACCCCAGGCGCCGCTCGTCCAGCTCTGCGTGCCCGTGCCGTTGCCCGCGCTGCAGACGCGGCTGTCGGCGGCGCAGATGCCAGCCTCGATGTGGTAGGTGGCATCGCAGGTCGAGGCTACACAGGAATTCCAGGCGCTGCCACTCCAGCTCTGCGTGCCGGCGCCGTTGGCGACGGTGCAGCTGCGGCTGTTGACGCAGGCGCCCGAGACGATGGTGTAGCCTGCGCTGCAGGAGGTGGCGGTGCAGGCACCGTAGTCCGCGCCCGTCCAGCTCTGAGAACCGGTGCCGTTGGCGGTGGTGCAGATGCGGGTATCGATGGTGCAGATGCCGGCCTCAAGGTGGTAGCCGGTGCCGCATGCGCAGCTGTTCGAGCAGGCATCGGCGTTGGTCGCGTTGCCGTCGTCGCAGACTTCGCTGCCCTGCTTCACGCCGTCGCCGCAGAAGGTGGCCGTGCCGGCAGCGAGCTGGCAGGTCGCGGTGCAGACGGTGCAGGAGGTTTGGCCGTAGGCGCAGGCCTCGGTCACCGTGTTGCCCTCGTCGCAGCCCTCGCCGGCCTGCTGGTAGCCGTCGCCGCAGGCGGGGAGCGCGCAGGCGTTGGTGCAGCCGTCGGTGTTGATGCTGTTGCCGTCGTCGCAGGCCTCGCCGGCCTCGATCACACTGTTGCCGCAACCAACCTCAACGCAGCTGCCGGAGAGCAGGCTGTAGCCCGTCGTGCAGGAGGTGGCGACGCAGGCCGCGAAGGCCGTGCCGTTCCACTGCTGCGTGCCCGAACCACCCGTTACCGTGCAGGCCTGAATGTCGTTCTCGCAGAGGTTGCCGGCGGCATGGAAGCCGTTGTTGCAGGAGGCCACCTGGCAGGCTCCGTAGGCGCTACCGGTCCACGACTGGCTGCCCGTACCGTTGGCGATCACGCAGCTGCGGGTGTCGATGGTGCAGCTACCTGCCTCGAGGTGGAAGCCCACGCTGCAGCCGCAGTCGTTGGCGCAGCCGTCGGCGCTGTTGCTGTTGCCGTCGTCGCAGGTCTCGCTGTTCTGCACGACGGCGTCGCCGCAGAAGGTGGTGGCACCCGCCACGCTGGCGCAGCTCGCATCGCAGACGGTGCAGGAGGTCTGGCCGTAGGCGCAGGCCTCGGTCACCGTGTTGCCCTCGTCGCAGCCCTCGCCGGCCTGCTGGTAGCCGTCGCCGCAAGCGGCGATGGTGCAGCTGCTCGTGCAGGCGTCGGTGTTGATGGTGTTGCCGTCGTCGCAGCCCTCGCCGGCCTCGACCACGCTGTTGCCGCAGCCGCTCGCAACGCAGCTGCCGTTCAGGAGGCTGTAGCCGGCGGTGCAGCTGTTGGCGACGCAGGCCGCGAAGGCCGTGCCGTTCCACTGCTGCGTGCCCGAACCACCCGTTACCGTGCAGGCCTGAATGTCGTTCTCGCAGAGGTTGCCGGCGGCATGGAAGCCGTTGTTG
>CAIQPA010000195.1 GCA_903873545.1 uncultured delta proteobacterium | reverse complement strand
GGCCTCACGGGTGTTGCGCTGAACTACGCTGACGGCATCGCGCTGAGCAACTCGGGCGACAACCTGACGCTCTCCTGCGACACGCTGGTGCTCGACACCTTCACCTACCCCAGCTCGTTCGCGTCGGTTGCTGGCCGGAGCAGGCAGCTTGCCCCCGATCGGACCTCCGACACGCTCAACGATAACAGCGGCAACTGGTGCGCTACGACGGGCGCCATCTTCGCCGGCACCCGCACGGGCACGCCTGGCGCCGCCAACACCCCCTGCTTCGTCTGCCGCGCGGAGGCTCCTGCGACCGTGACGGGCGTGCCCGGCTCGGTGCAGTCGCTCACCGCCCGCATCAAGATCCCCGGCCTCACCGACAATGCAAACGTGCAGTCGGGCCCGCAGGTTCAGTTCGGTACGGGCCCCGACGGCTCGAACCCCAGCACGACCGACCTGGCGCAGTGGAGCTTCGCTGCCGGCGCCGGCACCGTGGGTTGGGATGGCACGCTCGAGAGCAGCTACGACGAGTACACCGGCTCCTACACCATGACGGCCAACGGCGCTGACTGGGCGGCCCGCCTCTCGGGCGACGGCGGCGCGAGCTGGACCTACTGTGACCGCAATGTTGGCGCTGGCGCTGACGGCTCGGAGAATGGCTATCAGCCCGCCAACGCCGGCACGGTTGCCCCGACCGCGACCTACACCGTGACGAACTGCTCGGTGGTTGAGCCGTTCTCTGTCACCGCGGCTGGCGGCACGGCTGCCGCAGTGAAAGGAAGAGTTTACGTTATCGGGGTGACCGACGCGACGACCGGTCTCGACACCAACAGCTCGGTGGTTGTTGAGGCGGCCTACGGCGCCGACGGCACGCTCCCCGCGACCTGGAGCGGCTGGACGACTGCTACGGGCGATGCCACCTACATCAGCGGATACTACGACGCCTACGACGCATCGCTCACTGTTGGCCTTACGACGGGCAGCTACGACTGGGCCTTCCGCGTCTCCGGCGACGCCGGCACCAGCTGGACCTACTGCGACACCTCGTTTGTCCCCTACGCTGCGGCCGATGCCGGCACGCTGACGGTCACGCCCGGTACGAACCAGAACTACACCATCACCGACTGCTCCATCGCGGCGCCGACCAGCGTCACGGGCACGGTCAGCACCACGAGTGCGGTTGCGGCGCTTGTGCAGATTGCCGGCCTCACCGACTTCTCGTCGGGCCTCAACCTCGCCTCGACGGTGCAGGTGGAACTTGGCCAGGGCGCCGACGGCTCCGACCCCTCCACCTGGACGGGCTGGGCTGCGGCCACCGGCGACGGCTCCTTCTCCAACGCCACGAGCGACAAGTATGGTGCGACGCTGACCCTGCCGAGCAGCGCTGGCAACAGTGACTTCGCCTTCCGCGTGACGGGCGACAGCGGCGCGACCTGGACCTACTGCGACAGCACCGGCGGCAGCTACGCGGCGGCCGACGCCGGCGCGATCACCGCCAACCCCAATGCCTTCTTGGCGGGTAACTTCCTGGTGCAGGTTATTGGCGATGGCGCCACGGCGCTCTCCGGCAGCGCGGCCTCCATCGGCCTTCGCGAGTATGGCACCACGGGTT
>CAIQPA010000194.1 GCA_903873545.1 uncultured delta proteobacterium | reverse complement strand
GGCGAGGCAGCCAATCAGGAAGGTCTTGCTCGTGGAGGGCAGCACCTTGCCCAGGCCGCCCATGCGCCGGATGTCCTGCTCGCCCGAGAGCGCATGGATGACCGAGCCCGAGCCGAGGAAGAGCAGCGCCTTGAAGAAGGCGTGGGTGACGAGGTGGAACATCGCCGCTGCGGGCGCCGCCACGCCGGCCGCCAGGAACATGAAGCCCAGCTGCGAGATCGTGGAGTAGGCCAGCACCTTCTTGATGTCGTTCTGCACCAGACCAATCGCGCCGGCCATGAGCGCCGTGAGCAGGCCGATGATCGCCACCACGCTGAGCGTGAAGGGCGTCAGGATGAAGAGGAAGTTGAGCCGCACCATGAGGTAGATGCCGGCCGTGACCATCGTCGCGGCATGGATGAGCGCCGAAACCGGCGTCGGGCCGGCCATGGCGTCGGGGAGCCAGACATAGAGCGGGATCTGCGCCGACTTGCCGGTGCAGCCAATGAAGAGGAGCAGCGTCGAAGCGGTGAGCAGCGTCCCGGCCGCGGTCAGCTGCTCCGGCGACATGTGGGAGGCCCAGTCGCGCAGCCCGCCGATGTGCACCGTGCCCGCCAGCCCGAAGAGCAGGAAGACGCCGAGCATCAGCGCGAGGTCGCCCACCCGGTTGGCGATGAAGGCCTTGTTGGCCGCATCCACCTTCTCTGCATCCTTGTACCAGAAGCCGATGAGCAGCCACGAGACCAGGCCCACGCCCTCCCAGCCCAGGAAGAGCAGCACCAGGTTGTCGGCCAGCACCAGGCTGAGCATCGCCGCAACGAAGAGGTTGAGATAGGCGAAGTACTTGGCCAGCCCCTCGTCGTCGTGCATGTAGCCGGCGGAGTAGAGGTGGATGAGCAGTCCCACGCCGGTGATGACCAGCGACATGACGGCGGTCACCGCGTCGAAGTGGAGCGACCAGCTCGCCACCAGCGGACCGACGTTGATCCACTCTGCGAGGTCCTGCGTCAGCGCCGCAGCGCCATAGGCCTCGGCGCCGGGCAGGCCGTGGAGCTGTAGGGTCGCCAGCAGCGCCACCACAAAAGCGGCGCCGATGGAGAGGATGCCGATGGCCGCCGACAGCGACTTGGGGAGGAAGCGGCCGACCGCGCCGTTGAGCGCCGCGCCTGCCAGGGGCAGGAGCAGCAGCGGGGCGAGCAGTCCGGTTGCGACGGTGTTCATGAGGATGCTCCCGTGCGCCTAGTTCTTGAAGACATTGAGGTCATCGACGAGCAGCGACTTCTTGTGCCGGAAGATGTTGACCATGATCGCCAGACCGATGCCTGCCTCGGCGGCCGCGACTGCCATGACGGTGAAGGCAAACATCTGACCATCGGCCACCAGGTGGAAGCGCGAAAAGGCGATGAGCGCCAGGTTGGCCGCGTTCAGCATGATCTCCACACACATGAAGAGCACGATGACGTTGCGCCGCGTGACCAGCCCCACCGCACCGATGGTGAAGAGGGCTGCGCTCAGCAGCAGGTAGTGTTCGAGGGTAAGCGACATCAGAGCCTCCGCTTCGCCACGACGACCGCGCTCACGATTCCGATGAGCAGCAGGATGGATACCAGCTCAAAGGGGAGCAGGTGGGTGGTCATCAGCGCCCGACCAATCTGCTGCACCGTGCCGAACGAGACCGGCACATCGGCGGGAAAGTTCGCGGTCGCGTTGCGGTAGCTCATGAAGCCGGCACCGATGGTCACCGAGACGACCGCAGCGGCAAAGATGCCCAGCAGCGGCGCGATGCTGAACTTGCGCGGCCCGAGCTCTTCGTCCCGCTGGTTGAGCAGCATGAGTACGAAGAGGAAGAGCACCATGATGGCGCCCGCGTAGACCAGGATCTGCACGATCGCCATGAAGTTGGCGTGCAGCAGCACATAGTTTCCGGCCAGAAAAAAGAAGGCCGCCACCAGCGAGACCGCGCTGTTGATCGGGTTGCGGCTCAGCACCACACCCGAGCAGCCTGCGAGGGCGCCAAAGGCAAAGAGATAGAAGAGGACTTGTTCCACGTTCATGCGGGCAAACCTCTCACCAGGCGGGGTAGGTGCATCGCCCCTGCTCGACATGGGCGATGAACTCTTCGGGGAACTGGCGCAGGTAGGCGCCGATCGACATGCCCACCGCGTCGCCGAAGGGGCAGATGGTGTTGCCGCGAATGTTGTTCACGATGTCGAGCAGCTGGTCGACCTCGGCCCGCTTGGCGCCGCCAGCCTCGATGCGGTCGAGGATCTTGGAGACCCAGCCCGTACCTTCGCGGCAGGGGGTACACTGGCCGCAGGACTCGTGGTGGTAGAACCGGGCGATGCGGGCCGCGATGCGGACCACACAGACCGTCTCGTCCATGACGATGACGCCGCTCGTGCCGGCCATCGTATCGAAGGGCTTCTCTTTGAGCGCATCGAAGTCGTGCTTCACGTCGAGCTGGTCGGCCCTGAGCACGGGGCAGGAGGTGCCGCCGGGGATGACCGCACGGATGGTACGGCCGTCGAGCGGGCCGCCGCCGTAGAGGTCGCTGAAGACGATGTCGCGGAGCGAGATGCCGTTGGGGACCTCGTAGGTGCCCGGCCGCTTCACCGTGCCCGAGATCTGCACAATCTTGGGGCCGCCGTTCTTCTCCGACCCCTGCGCAGCCCACCACTCCGCGCCACGCTCGAGCACGAGCGGCACACAGGCGATGCTCTCCACATTGTTCACCACGGTGGGGCATCCGAAGACGCCGACCACAGCGGGGAACGGGGGCTTGAGGCGGGGCTGGCCGGTCTTGCCCTCGAGCGACTCGATGAGCGCCGTCTCTTCGCCGCAGATGTAGGCGCCCGCGCCGCGATGCACATAGATGTCGAAGTCGAGGCCGCTCCCCTGGATGTTCTTGCCGAGCAGGCCGGTCGCGTAGAGCTCGGCGATGGCCGCCTCCATGCGCTGCGCCGCAAGCACCAGCTCGCCGCGCACGTAGATGTAGGCTGCCTTGAGGCCGAGCGTGTAGCCGGCGATGATGCAGCCCTCCATGAGGCGATGGGGGTCGCGCTCCATGATGAAGCGGTCCTTGAAGGTGCCCGGCTCGCCCTCGTCGGCATTCACCACGAGGTACTTGGGCACATCGGTCCCCTTGGGCAGGAAGGACCACTTGGCGCCCACGGGGAAGCCGGCGCCGCCGCGACCGCGCAGGTTCGACTTGATGAGCTCCGGCACCACGGCGCCGCGCTCCATCCCGAAGACCTTCTTCAGGCTCTTGAATCCACCATGCTGCTGGTAGACCGACAGCGAGTAGGCCTTCTCCACATGCCAGTTGGCGGTGATGACGCGTTCCATGATGATATCGGGGCCTGGAGGGTTCAGCGAAGGGTGGCGAGCAGTGCGTCGATGCGCTCGGGCGTGAGGTTCTCGTGGAACTCACCGTTCACCTGCAGCAGCGGCGCGTAGCCGCACCCTGCGAGGCACTCGGCCTCGAGGAGCGTCACGCGGCCGTCGGCGGTCGTCTCGCCCACGCCGATGCCGAGCCGCTCGGAGATGTGACGGACCACAGCGAAGCCGCCCATCATGCAGCAGGGCACGCTGGTGCAGACCTCAACCTTGTGGCGACCCACCGGCTTCTTGTCGAACATGGTGTAGAAGGAGGCCACCTGGAGGACCTTGCCCTCAGGCAGCTCGAGCCGCTGCGCCACGTAGGCCATCACGCCGGGCGAGAGCCAGCCGAACTGGGCCTGCGCCATGTGGAGCACGGGGATGAGCGCGGCCCGCTTGTAGGGGTAGCGCTGGATGAGCGTGGCGAGCTCCTTCTCGTTTTCAGGCGAGAAGAGGATCGGGCCGTCGATGTCGGTTGCGTTCGGGTTGAACATGGGCCGATGGAGGGGCTGAGGTTCGGCGCGGAGGGCAGAGGCCTACTTCCGCTTTGCCTTGGATGCAGGAGCGGGCGCGGAGGTCTTCTCGGACTTCGCGGGGGCCTTCGCAACCTTTGCGGGGGCAGAAGCCTTTGCGGGGGCCGGGGCTGCCTTGGCGGGAGCCTTCGCGGGGGCCGGTGCAGCCTTTGCGGGGGCAGAAGCCTTTGCGGGGGCAGAAGCCTTCGCGGGGGCAGAAGCCTTCGCGGGGGCAGAAGCCTTCGCGGGGGCAGAAGCCTTCGCGGGGGCAGCAGCCTTCGCGGGGGTCGCAGCCTTCGCGGGGGTCGCAGCCTTCGCGGGGGTCGCAGCCTTCGCGGGGGTCGCAGCCTTCGCGGGGGTCGCAGCCTTCGCGGGGGTCGCAGCCTT
>CAIQPA010000193.1 GCA_903873545.1 uncultured delta proteobacterium | reverse complement strand
GGCATGACGCTGCACCTCGCCCCCGGAACGATCCTCACCGCCCTTCCCGGCTCCACCGCCGTGTCGCCCTGGCTGACGCTTGGGCAGCATGTCTCGCGCGGCCGCTCCTTCGACCTGTACGAGGTGTCGGGCGAGGGGCTGCAGGGTGGCTGGCTGGCGAAGATTCCCTGGCTGCCCGAAGAGCTCCCCGCGGAGTTTCGGGAGCGCCGATTTGGGCTGTTGCCGACCCAGGCGGAGCTTGGTGCGTTGGGGGTGTCGCAGGTGGCCACGGGCGGCGGTCTGTTCCGTGTATCGGGAGCCGCGGCGCCTGCGATTGTCGAGGCGCGGGTGGAGGGCGAGACGCTGGCGGAGCGGGTTCGACGCACCGGTCCGCTCACGCTCGCCGAGGCGCTCGCGCTGGGTCGGGGGCTATGCGCGCTGCTCATTGCGCTGCACGGGCGCGACTGGGTGGCGCGCTGCCTGTCGCCTGAGCACATCGTGCTTCGAGACAACGATCTCTCGAGCCCCGTCTTCGTCGGGCTCGGCAATGGCGCGAAGCGGCAGAGCCGCGTGGAGATCGCCAAGCGGTCGGTGGACCCGCGCTACACCTCGCCGGAGGCGATTGGCGAGGTGAGTGGCATCTACCTTGTACCGCGCACTGATATCTACTCACTGGGATGCGTTCTCGCTTTTGCGGTCTCCGGCGAGCATCCGACGGGCCGGCCCGAGGCTCCGTGGAGCGATGCGGCCTTTGCCCGGTTTGCGCCGCTCCCCGACGGCTTCCGGCTGCTCGTTGCCCATCTCACGCAGACGCTTCACAAGCACCGGAGCGCGACGGTCGAGAAGGTGTTGACCTGGATGAGCGAGGAGAGCCTCCCCACAATGGCGACGCAGGGTTTCGGGGCATTGTCGCTGCTCCGGCCGCTGGATGCGGAGAAGGGGCCGGAGGCTGTGCCAGAGCCGGCAGCGGCGCATCTGTCGGTGCTTTCGCCCGGGCCGCTGGTGGTTCGACCGCGTGAGGCGGAGCTTGCACCTGTGCCGCGCGCGCCGGATGTCGTTGAAGCCAAGCCTGCAGAGGCGCCGGCGGAGGCAGCAGCCCCTGCGGCGGAGCGGCGGTGGTGGAGCCTGCTCGGCTGGCTGTTGATGGCGCTGGCGCTGGCGTCGCTCGTAGCGCGAGCGCTGCGGAGCTAACGCGGGCGGCTTCCGAGCGTGACGGCGACCGACATGGGCGAGCCGTCGCGGACGATGCCGAGGCTGACAGTGGTGCCAGGCTTGGAGGTACCGGTCTCGATGCGGAGATCGGCGGAGCATTCGATGGGGCGCCCTTCGAAGCTGGTGACGACATCGAGGCGCTGGACGCTGCTGGCGTCTGCGGGGCCGCCGAGGACGACGTTGGCAACGACTGCGCCCTTGGGCTCCGGGAGACGGAGCTGCATGGCGAGGTTGGGGTCGAGGTCGGCGAGCTGCACGCCGAGCCAGGCGTGTTCGACGTGGCCCGAGGACTGGAGCTGGGTGGCAATCTTCTTGGCGAGGTTGATGGGGATGGAGAATCCGATGCCCTGGCCCTTGGCGTTGATGGCGGTGTTGATGCCGACGACCTGGCCGGCCATGTTGATGAGCGGACCGCCGGAGTTGCCGGGGTTGATGCTGGTGTCGGTCTGGAGGAAGTCGGCGAAGATGTTGCCGCCGCCCGTAACGACGTCGCGGCGCTGCTTGGCGCTGATAATGCCCGCGGTAACGCTGGCGCTGAGTCCGAAGGGGTTGCCGATGGCGACGACCCAGTCTCCGACGCGGGCGCTGTCGGAATCGCCGAGCGGGATGGGACGGATGCCCTCGAAGGCGGAGATGCGGACGAGTGCGAGATCGGTGGCGGGGTCTCCGCCAACGAGGGTGGCCTGGAACTCGCGGTTGTCGTGCAGTTTGACGCGGACGTCGCTGGCGCCCTCGACGACGTGGAAGTTGGTGAGGATGTAGCCCTGGTCATCGACGATGAATCCCGTGCCGAGGCTGGAGCCGACCTCGCCGCGCATGGCAGCGACGGGGTCGTCGGCGACCTGGGTGGTATAGAGAGAGACGACGCCCTGCTCGACCTGCTGCACGAGGTCGGCGAAGGAGCCGGGGGCTCCGGGGATGGGTACGACGGGCGCGCTCTGCTTGGCTCCGAAGGGGCTTGGAGCCTGACCGAGCTTCACGGGCGGCAGGTCTGGCGGCGCGGGGGCGGCTGCAACGGGCGGCTTGCCCGGAGCTTGCGGCTGCTGGCGGCGCGGGACCTGACCGGCGCTGGCCGGCGAGGGCGGCCGGTAGCCGCGACCGGCCTGCGGCGGGCGCGAGGGTGGCCCAGGGTCGGGGAGGCAGGCCGAGAGCGACAGGAGCGCGAGGAGCGCGAAGACGAGGTTACGCATGGGCCTCAGCTCCTGGTGGCGAGCTTCTTGGATTCCACGAAGGCGACGCGGAGCTCGTAGATGACGGTGGCGAGGAGCTTGGTCTCATCGGGGGTGAGGTTGCCCTGCGTCTTGGTCTCGAGCAGCGCGAGCATCTCAATCTGATACTTGGCGGCAGCGAAGTCGGCAGGCAGGTCGCCCAGCTCTTCGTTCGAGACGAGGCCAAGCGCGACGAGGGCGCCCTCACGGAGCGAGAGGATGAGGGTTACGAAATCGAGCGTCGGCGTAGGATGCTGCGATGCGGAGAGGTTCTCCGTCTCCTCTGCAGCGGCGACGCGGACAGGCTCCACCGTCGAGGCCTCCTGGTGCGCAGCGGCAGGGCGGTCGTTCACCTTCAAGGATGGATTCGATTCTTCGTTGCTCATGACGCACTGCCCCAAAATGGAGAAAGGAAGAGGTCGGCGGCTAGGCGACAACCGCTTTGACGGGACCCGCCAACGCAGGTAACCTCAGGGAGATTAGACCCCAGGGGCGGCACCCGCAACCAAACAGTCGGTGCGGCCGCGAGACCCAAAAGAATGAGGCAGAGCGAAGATGCGAAACCACCTGTTTGCGTTGATGCTTGGACTGGCCGGTTTGGCGTTGATTGATTGCACGAGTGCGGCATCGTCATCGAGTTTGGAAGGGACGGAAGACAGCGGCACCACGACCGACGCTTCCGACGCAACCGACAGCGGCGCACCGGATGCGCTGGATACGGGCAGCGATGGAAGCGGCGAGCCCGATACCGGTATTCCCGCCTCGGACTTCGGGCAGCCCTGCGCCATCAACTCGGACTGTGAGAGCGATATCTGCATCGAGGGGCCGACGGACGACCTTGTCTGCACGATTCGCTGTCGGACCGCGGCTGACTGCCCGGACAGCGAGTATGACTGCCGGACGGTCGACTCGGGTCAGGATCTCGTTCAGATCTGCTTCCCGCGGCCGAACGACCTCTGCCAGTCCTGCTCGGCAAACAGCGAGTGCGGCGGCCTCACCGACGACTGTATCCCGCTGACCGACGGCAATTTCTGCGGGCGTGACTGCTCCGCCGGACAGCCCTGCCCCGACGACTACACCTGCACGCCGTTCGAGCGGGTGGGGGGCGAGCCCACGCGGCAGTGTGCGCCGACGACCTTCTACTGTTCGGCCTGCGTCGACCTCGATTTTGACACCTACGGCGACGGCCCGCTCTGCGC
>CAIQPA010000192.1 GCA_903873545.1 uncultured delta proteobacterium | reverse complement strand
GCGCATCTGCCGCTACTACGGCTCGGCGCCTCAGTTCGTCTTCACCTCGGCGACCATCGCCAACCCGGGCGAGCTGGCGGAGAACCTGATCGGCGAGCCTGCAACGGTGGTCTCGAAGTCGGGTGCGCCGTCGGGCGAGCGCCTCTTCATGCTCTACAACCCGCCGATCCTGAACATCGAAGATGGGCGGCGGCAGTCGCCAGGTTCGGCAGCGCAGCAGCTCGTTGTTCCGCTTCTCGAGATGGGGGCGGGCGCCATCGTTTTCGCGCGGAGCCGGCAGGGGGTCGAGGTGCTAACGCGCCGCATCCGCGAGGCGCTCGTGGAGCGCCGCAAGAAGGAGCTCGCGAGCCGCGTCGACGGCTACCGCGGCGGCTACCTGCCCGAGGACCGGCGGCGCATCGAGCGGGGGCTCCGCGCGGGCACGATCCGCGGCGTCATCACCACCAACGCGCTCGAGCTGGGCATCGACATCGGCGCGCTCGATGTGGCGGTGCTGGCGGGCTACCCCGGCACCATCGCCTCCACCTGGCAGCAGGCAGGCCGCGCAGGCCGCCGGCAGACCACCGCGCTCGTGGTGCTGGTGGCCGGCTCCGACCCAGTGGACCAGTACCTCATCACCCACCCGGAGAGCTTCTTCGAGTCGTCGCCCGAGTTCGGCCGCATCGACCCCGACAACCTCCGCATCCTGGCCGAGCATCTGCGGTGCGCCGTCTACGAGCTGCCCATCCGCACCGACGAGGCCTACGGTCGCTACGATGTCGAGGAGACGCAGGGCATCCTCGACTGGGTGGCCGAACACAACGGGCCGGTGCAGTGCAACGGCACCTCGTGGCGGTGGAACGGAGAGGGCTATCCCGCACAGGGGGTGAACCTGCGCGACATGGCCGACGAGAACTTCGTCATCATCGACACCACGCAGCCGAAGAAGCCCAACATCCTCGGCGAGATCGACTTCGAGGGGGCCCACACGACGGTCTACGAGAAGGCCATCTACTCCCACTCGGGCGAGCTCTACGAGGTGCACCGGCTCGATTACAAAGAGCGCAAGGCCTACGTCCGCGCGGTGAAGACCGACTACTACACGCAGGCCATCGACCAGACGCGGGTCTTTGTGCTCGATGTGACCGAGGAGCTGGAGAGCCGGCGCCCCTTCCCCGGCGAGGGCGAGGTGCGGGTGGCCAAGCGGGTGGTGGGCTACAAGAAGATCCGGATGAAGACCTTTGAGAACATCGGCTACGGCGAGATCGCCCTGCCCGACCTCGACAAGCACACGACCAGCTACTGGTGCGTCTTCCCCTCGGCGTGGCTCGACCCGCTGGCCATCAAGGCCGACACGCTGTCGGGTGCGCTGACGGGCATCAGCCGGGTGATGCACACGCTGGCGCTGGTCCATCTGATGTGCGCGGCGGGCGACCTGCTGGTGACGGTGAGCGGGCGCCAGGGCGATGCCTGGGAGACGCTTCCGACCAACGCGGCGCCGCTCGGGCCGCCGACGATTGCCGAAGACCCGGCCATCTTCCTCTACGACCGCTATCCGGGCGGCGTGGGCTTCTCGGAGCAGCTGTTCAAGCTGCATGGGGAGCTGCTGCGGAAGGCGGCCGAGCTGGTGGAGAGCTGCCCCTGTGGCAGCGGCTGCCCCTCCTGTGTGGGTCCGGTGGAGCTGATCGGCGAGGGCGGACGGGCGGCGGCCATCCGGCTGCTCCGCGCCGCGGTTGCCGACCTTGGGGAATCTTCATAGGCTGCACATCCATTGGTGCTGGGCGACAATGGTGAGCGGACGAACACGAGGAGCAGGGCCCCATGGGCACGATGCAGTGGAAGCAACATTTTGAGCAGTCGGTAAACCGGCCGCGCAACATCCACTGGGATGCGGGGTTCGGCGTGCAGTCTCCGTTGCGCGAGCCGCTGCTCCGGTCGCTGCAGACGCTGCAGCGCGGCCTCTCGTCGCCCGGTCTCGACTTCCGCACCAAGGTGCGCGCCTCCTGCCCGCGCGAGTATGCCGAGGTCATCGACCTCTATGTGCGTGAGAAGACGCTGCACTCCGACCACTTGGCGCAGATCCTCTGGGCGGCGGGGGAGCGGCCTGTGTCGCGGCAGTGGACCGACTTTGCCTTCCGCCGGTTGCGGCGGCGCTTCGGCTGGGCCGAGGAGCTGATGGTGATGCTGACGGCGGAGATGGCCTCGGCGCCCTACTTCCGCGTGCTCTACAACACCGTCGACGACCCGCTGCTGCGGGAGGTGCTGGCCGGCATCATGGAGGATCAGGCCTATCATCTGGGCTTCCACCTCGACTTCCTCCGTGAGGAGCTGGAGAAAAAATCGGCGGTCGATCGGGTGACGACGCAGCAGGCCTGGAGCACCCTCTTCGGTAGCGTGCTGGGCGTGGTGATCTTCGACAACCGCGAGGTCTTCGCAGCGCTCCGTTACGACAAGCTTACCTTCTGGACCGATGCCTGGAGCCTCTTTGCGCAGGTGCAGACAGGGCTCCACGGCAGCCAGCACATGTCGGCCCTTTTGGCGCGCGACCCCCGCATCAAGTTTGTGGTCTGATGACCCTTCACCACTCTCCTTCGCAGGGCCTGTGAGGCCATGAACAGCACCTCCGACCAGAAGGTCTTTGCGCTGCTGCCGCCCGATGCCTCGTGGCTCGACGCGGCCTTCGCGGCGACCGGTTCGGTCTTCTTCGCGCTCGATGGGGCGGGGCTCATACTCGATATCGTGGGGCCGGTGCTGGAGACGCTGCACGCGGAGCCGGAGCAGCTGGTTGGCAAGCCGCCGATCTCGCTGGTGCATCCGGACGAGCGGGAGCGCTTCTTGGCCTCGCTGAACGATGTGCAGCGGTTCGACCGCATGACCCGCATCAACGGGCGCTTCTCGTCGCGCGGCAGCGACTGGCGGCGGCTCCACATGGATGTCTGGCGGCCCGCCGGTGTGGTCGGCATCTCGATGGTCGGACGGTTCACGGCGGTGGTGCAGAGCACGGCGCTTGAGGCCGATCTGCTCCGCGAGCGGAACCTCTTCAACCAGCTCCTCCAGCACCTGCAGACTGCCGTCATCGTATGCGACGCGCAGGGCAAAATTCTCATCCACAATGAGCCTCTCACCAAGCACAAGTTCGCCATCCCGCCGATGACAGCGTTGGATGAGTGGCTGCCCAAGGTTCGTGCCTTTGCCGACGATGGCGTGACGTCACTCGACGTGCAGCAGACGCCCATCCCGCGGGCGCTCCGGGGCGAGCGGATCGAAGACCTCCGCTTCGCTGTCCAGGTGGCGCCCGATGAGATTCGTTTCAGGAGGGCGTGGGGCGGTCCGATGTTCGATGCATCAGGGACGCTGGCAGGTGCCGTCTTTGCCATCCACGACGTGACAGATCAGCGGCGGGTCGAGACCGCGCTGCTGGCGCAGGCGACCCACGACTCGCTCACCGGTCTGCCGAACCGTTCGGTCGTGCAGGAGCGGCTGCAGGCGGCGCTCGCACGGTCGCGGCGCTCCAAGACGCCGGTGGCGGTGCTCTTCATCGACCTCGATCATTTCAAGCTGGTGAACGACACCATCGACCATGCCGCAGGCGACCGACTGCTCATCGCTGTGGCGCAGCAGGTGCGCGCCGTCATCCGGCCCGCCGACACGCTGGTGCGGCTCGGCGGCGATGAGTTCCTCGCCATCTGCGAAAATCTCTCCGGGGTGGGCGATGCACTCACTGTCGCCGACCGCATACGAGCCGCAGTCACCCAGGCGGTGAGCGCGCTCCGCATCGAGATCCCCGTGTCGGCGAGCATTGGCATTGCGATGGCGCAGACGGGGCTCGAGTCGCCCGACGCACTGCTCACAGACGCCGACACCGCGATGTACCGGGCCAAAGAGGCCGGCCGCGACGGCGTCGAGGTCTTCGGCGAGGAGCTACGCGCCAAGGCGCTCGCACGCATCGAGGGGCAGCGCGGCCTCGTCGCTGCGATCGAGGAGCGACGCATCCGCACCCACTTCCAGCCCATCTACGACGCGGCCTCGGGACGCATGGTCGGAGCGGAGGCGCTTGCCCGCATCGTCGACCCCGTCGCAGGGCTGGTCCAGGCGGGGAACTTTCTCGATGTGGCCGAAGAGACGGGGCTGGTGACGCAGCTCGATGAGATTGTCACGCAGCAGGCGCTCGCCTTCCTTGCGGAGCGGCGGGCGGAGGGCAACCTCGACCTCTTCGTCGGCATCAACCTCAGCCTCCGGACGCTCGGCCGAGCCGATGTGGTGAGCTGGCTCGCGGAGGCCGCAGAGGCCGCGGGCGTACCGATGAACCGGATCGGTCTGGAGATCTCGGAGAGCCGCATTCTCACAGCGCCTGCGCTGCTGCACGGAACCATCGAGGCGCTCGCAGAGCGGGGCGTCCATGTAGGGCTC
>CAIQPA010000191.1 GCA_903873545.1 uncultured delta proteobacterium | reverse complement strand
CGTGGCCGAGAACATCAGCGTGCGGCGCTCAGCGGGGGCCGCCTTGAGGATGGCCTCGAGCTCCTCGCGGAAGCCCATGTCGAGCATCTCGTCGGCCTCGTCGAGGACGGCGACCTTGAGGCCCGAAAGATCGAGCCGGCCGCGGCGGAGATGGTCGCAGAGTCGGCCGGGCGTACCGACGACAATGGAGGGACCCATCTCGAGCGCGCGGGCCTCGGAGCGGGCATCAGAGCCGCCGACGCAGGTGGCAACCACCCGTTCGTTACGGGCAGAGGTACCAGCGTAGAGCCAGGAGAGCTCGCGAGCCACCTGGGTGGCCAGCTCACGCGTGGGCGCAATGATCAGCGCGCGCGGGCAGGAGCGGACCGGGAAGCGTTCTTCGTCGCCGAGGATGGCGTGCGCCATGGCGAGCCCGAAGGCGACGGTTTTGCCGGAGCCAGTACGAGCGGAGACGAGCAGGTCGGCTTCGCGCGGGGCTTCGGCGACCATTGCCTGAACAGGGGTAGGAGACTCGTAGCCCTTCGCGAGAAGAGCCTTGAGGAGAGTGGGATGCGTCGAGTCGGTGGAAAACATGGCGCGCAGTGTCTAGCAGGATTCTCATCTCAACGCGCAGTTATCGTCGATCCTCATTTTGGGGCGGCTGAACGGTGGCGGTTGGCAAGGGCCCCGTGGAGGCGTTAGGGGTGGCGACGTCCACCATGGAGAGTGCGGAGATGGAGAAGTTCATCATTGAGGGGGGCCATCCGCTTGCTGGCTCGGTACGGCCCGGAGGCTCGAAGAATGAGGTGTTGCCCGTACTTGCGGCCACGCTCATCACCGATCAGACCGTGACGCTCGACAATGTCCCGCGCATTGAAGATGTGCTCATCATGCTCCAGATCATGGAGCGCATGGGGGGCCGCCACCAGTGGCTCGGCCCGAACACCGTCGAGATCAACAACGGTGGCGTCGCCAACGGCGAGGCGCCGGCCGATCTTTGTCGCAAGCTCCGCGCCTCGATCTTGTTGGCCGGCCCGCTGCTGGCCCGCTTCGGCTCCACCTCGCTCGCCCCTCCAGGGGGTGATGTCATCGGCCGTCGGCGGCTCGATACCCACTTCGGCGGCTTCACGGCGCTGGGCGCAACGGTGGAGTTCGATGCGATGATCCGCATCTCGTCTCCCGGCCTGACGGGCGCCGACATCTTCCTCGACGAGCCCTCGGTCACCGGCACCGAGAACATCCTGATGGCGGCGGTGCTCGCCTCGGGCCGGAGCATCATCCGCAACGCCGCCTGTGAGCCCCATGTGCAGGGGCTCTGCCGCATGCTGGTCGCGCTCGGCGCCCAGATCTCCGGCATCGGCACCAACACCCTGACCATCGAGGGGGTGCGCGAGCTCCAGCCGGGCCGCCACCGCATCAGCTCCGACTACCTCGAGATCGGCTCCTTCATCGGGCTGGCGGCGATGACCCGATCGGCCATCACCATCGAAGATGTGGTACCCGACGATGTGCGGATGATCGGCCAGATCTTCAGCCGGCTCGGCGTGGAGTATCGGCTGGCCGACGGCAACCTCCATGTGCCGGCAGAGCAGGAGCTGGCCATCCGCAACGACTTTGGGAACCAGATCCCCAAGATCGATGACGGCCCCTGGCCCGCCTTTCCGACCGACATGATGTCGATCGCCATCACCGTCGCGACCCAGTCGCGCGGCATGGTGCTCTTCTTCGAGAAGATGTTCGACGGCCGCATGTTCTTCACCGACTCGTTGGTGAGCATGGGTGCCCGCATCATTCTCTGCGACCCGCACCGGGTTGTGGTGAGTGGGCCGGCGCAGCTGACGGGGACGACGCTCTCGTCGCCCGATGTGCGGGCCGGCATGGCGCTGGTGCTGGCGGCGCTGGCCGCGAAGGGAAAGAGCACCATCTACAACGTGCGGCACATTGATCGCGGGTATGAGCGAATCGAAGACAAGCTCCGGGCGCTGGGCGCCAAGATTGAGCGCCTGCCCGGGTAGGAGTCTGCTTGCAGGACAGCATCGGCAGGACCGCAGAGGAGCAATCGCGCGAGGGCTGGTGGCTGGTCGCTGGTCTTGCGGTAGCTGCAGGTCTGGAGCGGGCGGAGGTTGCGGCGCTGGCTGCAGCGGCGCTCGGCGAGCTATGGGAGCCCTGGCTTGCCGAGGAGCCCGTCGACCCGGTGAGCGATGCGGAGGTGAGCGGGCTCTACGAGGTGCGGGTGCGTGCCCGGGTAGGCGCGAAGGCGGCCCGTCGGAAGCTCGGCATCTACTACACGCCGGCTGCCTCGGCGCAGGAGCTGGTTGCCAGCACGGGCTGGTCGGGCCGGCCGGCTGGGCTGCTCCGCTGTGCAGACGCCGCCTGCGGGACAGGGGAGCTGCTGGTGGCGGCCTGGGAATCTGCGCCATCGGATGCAGAGGTTCACTGCTTCGGTTTTGAGGTCGATGCTGTGGCGGCGGCTGTGACGCGGGTGCGGATCATGCTGCGCCGTCGGTCGCGCGGGCTGGATTGGGGTGCGGTCGCAGGCTGGATTGTCTGCGGCGACGCGCTCACCGAGCCTCCGCCCTGGCCCACGGACTTTGAACTGGTGGTGGGCAATCCGCCCTTCGGCAATGCGATCGAGAAGGAGACGGCGCGGACGGTCGCTCAGACAACGCTGCTTCGGCAGCGGTTTCCCCATGCCGCGCGGGGCGCCTTTGATCGTGCGGCGATCTTTGCCGAGCTCTCGTTGGCATGGGCAGGAGAGAGTGGCTGCGTGGCGCTGGTGCTGCCGCGGGCGATGCAGAGTGTGGCCTATGCCGACGGCCTGCGTGACCACTGGGCCTCTCGGGCGCAGGTGGCGGTTGTGGCGCCGGGGGAGCTGGTCCGGTTTGCGGGTGCGCAGGTGGCGGTCTCCTTCTGGGTGGCCCGTAGTGTGGGGCAGGGTGCAGGCCCTGTGCGCTGGGTGAGCGACGGGTTGGCCTGGTGGGAGCCTTGGATGCAGGGCTGGCCTGCGGGCTGGGTGGCACTGGGCGACCATGTGCATCTGCAGAGCGGTGCGACGGTGTCGGAGGCCTACACCCATGCGGGGCTGTTGACCGAGGGTGGCGAGGGGTTTCGGTTCGTGACAGCGGGCGCGGTCGATCCTCATCGCATCGGCTGGGGTGAGCGGCAGCGTTATCTGGGTCGCGATCTGCTGGAGCCTCGCCTGACCGTTGCGGCGGCGGGTCGTCGCGCGGCGGTCTATGGCCACCCGAAGGTCTGCATTCCGGCGCTGAGTCGGGTGGTCGAGGCGGCGGCAGACGAGAGGGGCGAGCTTGCTGCTGCGGTCTCGGTGCTGGTGGGTTGGCCGAAGCCGGAGCGCGGGCTAGAGGAGCTTCGGCGTCTGGCGCTGCTGCTCAACACGGCGCTGCTGCGGCTCCGCTACCAGACGGCGAATGCGCCGCAGGCGATGGCTGGCGGGAGTGTTCCCGTGAGCAAGCAGAAGCTGCTGGCGCTGACGGTGCCGGCGGCCTGGTTTGGTTCGCAGCCGCCGGCGGTGCTTGTACCTGCTGGCTTTTCCGCGCAGGTGTCGGCGCTGCCGCCGCTGCCCGTCAAGCGGCTGGCGACGGCCTTGGAGCTCGAGGCCTTTGCGACGGCGGTGCGCGGCATCGGTGAGGCGCCCTCGGTCTGGGAGGCTGCGCTCACTGCGGCGCTTGGTCAGATGCCGGTGGGAGCTTCGCTTGCGCCGCTGCAGCCGCTGTCAGACGGCTGCCTTATCTCCTACTATCTTTGCGTAACCGTAGAAGATTCGGCATGAGCAACGTGCGTTGAAGATGAGAGGTTGAACAGGTCGCGGTGCGACCAGCGCAAGAGGGCCAGTCCGATGGAGCCAGTCCGCAAGACAACCTACGACCTGCATCGTGCCGGCGGAGAACGGGAGCAGGGTCTGAGCGCCGAAGAGGTGGAGCGGCGCGTTCGCGCCGGCCTTCTCACAGAGCACGATCAGCTCTCCGTGCTGGGCGGCGCTCCGAAGCCCTACTGGCACTTCCCCCGCTTCGGCGATTTGAGGTCCGCCGCCCCGGCCCCAGCCCCGCGGAATGTGACGCGGCCTCCTGTGGCGGCGCCCCGCGCGACGCTCCCACCGGTGCAGCCCTCGTCGCCGTCTCATCCTGTGTCGCCCTCCGGTAGTAGCCACCCCTCGCAGGGTGGCTTGCGGCCGCCGGCACCGTTGCGTGGAAGCAGTCCTGCTACAGGCGGGCGTGCTGCGCAGCCGGCCCCCTCTGCGGTGGTTCGTGCCCTTGCGGCTCCCGAACTTGCCCCCGAGCCCGCAGCGGATGGCTCGATGCCGTGGCGGGCGCCGCGTCCCTTCCCCGATGCCTTGATGCGGTTGCGGCCGCAGGCCTTCCGGGCTCGTCTTCTAGAGGCGCTGTTGCAGGAGGTGGTGGGTTGCGGCACGGCCGAGCCGCCAGACTTCGCGCTGGCCTGCGCCCGTGCGCGTCTGGCGCAGATCGAGGCGCTCATGAAGCCCCGCTGGTATGAGCCGGCAGAGGTGGCGGCTGTGACCGAGATCATGGGGCTCATCTCGCAGGCCTGTACGCTGCTCGCCTTCCCCAACCTCAAGGAGCGGCTGCTGCAGCGGGAGCAGGAGCTGGGCCGGCCCGTGGTGCTGCGCGAGGTGCTCTCGCTCGCGCTGCCCATCGAGGATGCCTTCGAGCAGGTGAGCGGCAAGGCGCCCTCGTCGCGCCAGTCTGCCAACCTGCTGGCTGCCAACAAGCGTGGCGCGATGTCGATGATCACGGGTGCCGTGATGTCGGTCGTCGGCGCTGGCCCGACGGCCGGCAACGGGCTCTCGATGCCGCCTGCGGTCTTCTACGAGCGTCTCAGCCAGATGCGGATCGAGGATGCGCTGGGTGTGCTCGGCACCGATGGTCCGGAGCGGATCGCGGCCTGCACGCGGGAGCGGCTCAAGCAGGTGGAGCGGACTGTAGCGTCGCTGGCGAAGAGCTCGGAGGAGCGTGAGCTGTTGCACCAGATCCGCTGCCGGCTGGCGCAGTGTTTTGTGGTGCTTGCCCATCCTGAGCTTTCACGGGTGCTCCGGCAGCGGCAGGCCCGGATGGGTCGGCAGCCGACCGTGGACGAGGCGATCGATCTCGCCCCCGCGCCTGGCGATGCGCTCACGCTGCTCGCCGCTACCGACCTGCGGGCTGCGCTTGCGGCGCTCTCTGCGTCGGCGATTTTGAGCAAGACGAATGCGGCGTCGGAGGAGCGACTGCGGGAGCTCGAGGAGATGATGGCTGCGCCGCCCGAACTTATGGCCGAGCCGCTGCAGTGGGGCACGGGCGACGAGGATGAGGGGACGCGGTCGATCATGGTGCCGCTTGTGACGGTGCTGGTCGCCGCAGCGGTGCTGGCCTTTGTCTTCAAGAGCGAGGCGAACGAGCTCCTCCCTGAGCTGGACAACGGCATCCATTACGGTCGGGCCTTCGCGCTGCTGATGGCGGCCTACTTTTCGGTGCGTGGCGTTCGGTTTGAGGCCTTCTCTCGATTTGGTTGGCGTCCTGCAGCGATGTGGCATTGGGCGCTACCGCTCTGCGGTGCCCTGGCAGGCGCAGTGCTGGGTGCGGTGTTGCAGGCCGACCCGACTGCCTCCTTTCCGATGATCTCCATCGTGGTCCTGTCGCTGCTGCGTGGCGCCTCGGAGGGGCTCTTCTTCGAGGGGCTGGTGGCCCGCACGCTGCTGCTCGATGTGGAGCATCCCGTGAAGGGGATTGTGGTCGCAGGGAGCATGTCGGCGCTCTATACGGGGCTGCTGGTGCTGGCCGGTACAGGCGACATGCAGGTGGCCTCCTTGGCGACCGTGATCTGGTGGCTCTTGGTGGCGCTGCCGGCGAGCGCGGTGATGTGGCAGACGCGGTCGGTCTCGATCGCGATGCTCTATCGTGCGCTGGCCTGGCTGGTCTTCTACCTGACCTGGTAGGCTGGGTTACTTGATGCGGATGCGCCGCCGGGCCTCGACCTCGATGTCGGAGATTTCTCGGATGGCCTTCTTGAGCCTGACGAGGATCTCGCGGCGCTCGACGGCGACGTCGTAGGCGAGCTTGTAGTTTCCGAGCGCGGCATAGACGTCGGAGAGCGGCTCGAGGATGGCGACGAGGCCCCGCTCATGGTGGGTCTCTTGGCGCAGGGCGAGGAGCTGGTTCAGCGCCGCTTCGAGCCTGTTTTCGGCGATGTCGATGTGGGCGCCCACCAGCAGCAGCATGAAGCGCTGGTCCATGTCGGTCTTGTTGACCTTGATGGAGGCGAGCCGTGCCTTGGCCTCTTTGATGCGCCCCGTCCGCACCTTCGCGAGGGCCATGATGGCAAGGAAGAAGTTGGCCTCGGGCAGATGAAAGACCTCGGGGTGGGCACGCTCCCAGCCGAGGAGGAACTGCACCGCCTCTTCGTGGCGACCGTCGTCCATCATGATGTCGGCGAGGTTGGAGGCGACGAGGAGGGCGGGGGGCCAGTACTGCTCGCGCGTGTAGATCTCGAGGGCGCGGTGGAAGAGCTCGGCTGCGGTGATGTCGCTGCCGGCGCCGGCATGCTCGCAGGCGATGTTGTTGAGGATGCTGGCGCGGACAACGGGGAGCTGGTCTCCGAGCATCCCGAGCCCCTTGTAGTTCCAGACCAGTGCCGAGGTGAGGTCGCCCTTGGCGGCGAAGATGCGCCCCGCCGTTACCGTGGCGGGTCCGATGATGTCGGCGGGGAACTGGCCGATGCGCTGCAGGATGGGGTTGAGGAGCCGTTCGGCGAGTTCAAAGTCGCGCATGAAGAAGGCGGCCGTCACCCGGACGAGATCGCGGCGGATGACCCAATCGGGTGGCAGCTCGAGCGCCATGAGCCGTGGCTCGAGCTCGGTGGGGCGGATGCGACCGGACATGAGAGCGTGTCTGCAGCGGATGACCTCAGCGATACCTGCCGGCACTTCGTCGGGGGCGAGAGAATCGAGCAGTTCGATGGCCAGCGCCGTGCGCGTGACCATGAGCTGCGCGAGCCGATGTAGGGTCTCGGTGTTGTCCAATGCGTCTCCCGATTTTTTCGATGGCACGCGCGTAGGAGCGAACGTGCGAATCGGCAACCAAAAAACAAAAATGTATGAAGGACCAAAGATCGTGCGAACCCTGCGGGCCGCCGCTGCTACTTCACCCGTACCTGACGCCGGACCTCGACCTCGATGGTGGAGATGTCGCGGATGGCCTTCTTGATGCGTGCTAGGATCGCACGTCTCTCCACGGCGCAGTCGTAGGCCAGCCTGAAGTTTCCGATCGCTGCATAGACGTCGGAGAGCGGCTCGAGGATGGCCATGAGGCCGCGCTCGTGGTGGGTCTCTTCGCGGAGCGCGAGGAGGAGCTCGAGTGCGTCGGTGTGACGCTCCTCTGCGAGGGCGATGTAGGCGTTGACCAGCATGATGAGGATGCGCTGGTCCATGTCGGTCTTGTTGACCTTGATGGAGGCGAGCCGCTCTTTGCTCGCTTCGACGCTCCCGCTCCGCACATGTGCCATCGAGAGGGCGGCAAGGAAGAAGTTGGCCTCGGGCAGGTGGAAGACCTCGGGGTGGGCGCGCTCCCAGCCGAGGAGGAAGGTGACCGCCTCTGCGGCGCGCCCATCCTCAATCATGATGTCTGAGAGGTTTGCGGCGGCCATGAGGGCCTTGGGCCAAGCCTTCTCTCGGGTGTAGATGTCGAGTGCGCGCTGGAAGAGCTCGGCAGCCACGCTGTTGCTGCCGGCGCCGGCATGTTCGCAGGCGATGTTGTTGAGGATGCTGGCCCTGATGCCGGGGAGCTGGTCTCCGATCATGCCGAGGCCGCTGTAGTACCAGATGAGCGCAGACTTGAGGTCGCCCTTGGCGGCGTAGACGCGCCCGGCGAGGACGGCAGCAGGTCCCACGATGTCGGCGGGGAAGGTGGCGAGCCTGTCGAGGATGGGGAGCAGGAGCCGCTCCGCGAGGTCGAAGTCGCGGATGATGTGGGCGGCGGTGACGCGGACGAGATCGCGGCGGATGAGCCACTCTGCGGGGAGGTCGAGTTTGGCGAGCCGCTGCTCGACCTCGGCCGCGCGGATCTGGGCGGTCATGAGGCCCTGGCGGCAGCGAATGAGCTCACCGATTCCCTCGGCGATCGTGCCTTCGGGCAGCGATTCCAACAGCTCGACCGCGGCCGCGTTGCGGGTGATCATGAGCTGCGCGAGTTGCTGGGTGACTTCTGCCGGGTCCATGTTTCTGCGTGCGCCTTCTTTGTGGGAGACGGAGAGTATCGCGAAGGGCGCGAATGCACAATCAACGCCTTCGCAACGCGCAGCGTGGTTTCGACGTTTCGGGTGCGCGCGGGTTGCCGGGCAGCGAGCTAGACGTGGGGCAGTTCGTCGACGAGTCGAAGCCCTTGCAGCTTGTAGCCTTCGCCCTCTCGGACGAGGTGGGTACCGAGCCCCATCTTCCGGAGTTCGGAGATGGCCACGTAGACGCGTGCGTGGGCGGCGCGGGACTCGGCCTCTTCGCCTGGCCAGCCGATCTCGAAGAGGCGGTCGGTGGAGAGGGTATGGGAGCCATCGAGTGTCTTGACGAGCCCTTCGAGCAGCCGCCGGAAGGTGTTGCGGCGGCTGAGGTCGACAGGCCGGTTTCCGGGGATCTGGAATCCGAGCCCGCTGTGGAGGATGATGCCGGTGCCGATGGCATGCTTGGAGCGGAGGATGATGCGGGTCCAGACGCTGCGCGAGGCGGTTCCGAACTCGGAGAGCTGGGCGTCGCGCAGCTCGACGAGGAGCGCGAGGGAGCCGCCCGCATGGTTGCCTGCGAGCGAATTGAAGAGGCCGGCATTGAGTTTGTCGTCGGCGCTCTCGAAGGCTTTGGAGACGGTGCGCAGGCGGTCGAGGGCCTCTTCGCGGTGGCCTTCGAGCAAGAGGAGGAGCGCGTAGATGCCAGCGACGAAGGCGTGTGTGCGCGGCTGGGCCTCGTCGACTACGGCGAGGGCCCGCTCAAGGATGGGGCGGGCGCCATAGAGGTCGCCGCGGTCGAGCCTGGAGAGCCCGGTCAATCCATCTGCGGTGGCGCGGAGGTAGCGAAAGCGGCGGGCATCGAGCCGCTCGCGTGCGAGCGAAAGCTCGGTCTCTGCCTCTTCGTTTCGCTGCAGGTTGATGAGGACCTGCGCCAGGGTGAGGCGTGCGAGATCGAGGTCGTGGAGGTCGCCGATCTGGGTGAAGGTGAAGCGTGCTCGGAGCGCATACTCGAGCGCGAGCTCGTGCTTGAGGTCGCTGGACTCGAGCGATGCGAGCTGGAGGTTGCAGCGGGCCTCTGCGATGCGCAGGCGTGCGGAGCGGGCGGTGTAGATGGCGCGGCGGTTGAGGTCGCGGGCCTCGTCGGGGCGGTCGCCTGCTTGAGCGATGAGTGCGAGGCAGCGGAGTGCGTCGCTTGCGGCGAGGGGCTCGAGGAGCGGCGCGGTGTCGCGGAGGACCTCGGAGGCCTCGGTGAGTCGACCTGCGAGGAAGAGGGAGCGGGCCTGCTCCAGTCGTGCGTCGCGGCCGAGGGTGGGGTCGTCGATCAGTGCATTCGTGATGGCAAACGCTGTCTCGAGCTCGCCGGCGTTGCGGTGCATGCAGGCGCGGAGGAGCTGAAATCCGCCCTCATTGCTGGGGAGCGTGGCGAGGTGCCGAAGCCGCTCGATGTGGGCCTCGGAGCCGTTGGTGTCGAAGAGGAGTCGGAGTCCGCGCCAGAGCGTGGTGGGTGGGAGCGGAATGCGCTCGAGCGCGCTCGCGAGCTCAAACCAGCTCTCTTCTGCAATGAGGTTGGGGGAGATGGCATCCTGCACGGTGTGGCGTGAGATGCGACCCTCGACGGCATTGGCAAACTCGGTGCCAAGCAGGTTGCTCCGGACCACGACGGCGGCGGCGGGTTTGCGGATGCGTAGGCCGACGATGTCCCAGTGGATGAGGTCGCTGGCGAGGAGCGCCATCGAGGCCTGCTCGACGCCGTTGATGGGTTCGCGGGTGAGCTCGACGAGGTGGTGGATGGTGGTGCCGCTGGGCAGCAGGGCGAGTTCGGCGATGAGGCGTCGCTCGAGCGGCTGGCATTGGGAGAGCAGCTCGACGATCTGGTTGGCGTAGGAGCCGCCATCGAGGTCGGAGGGGAGGCCGGAGAGGTTCTGGAGGGAGAAGGAGACGAGCCTGGGCGCGATGCCGCGCTGGAGGGAGGTCAAGGCGACCTCTTGGAGGGAGGCAACGCCGTCGCACAATGCTAAAACTTCGGGGCTTAGGTGGGTCTGGTTTGCGGTTTCCAAAGGGTGATTCTGTTTCACTTTTGTCTCCCTAAAACGATGTGTCCGACCTGCGAAAGGTGGGCCAGTTCCAAGAATCCCCATGAATCATGGGGCATTTTCCGACCAGGCAGCTTGATCTGCTCAGTGTAAGCGGGCGCAATGGGTAGGGTCTTTACCCTGAAGGGTCAACGATTCAGAAGAGCCGTTCATTCTGGCATAACTCTACAAAAGTTATCTGCACAAGTGTATTTGTATACAAGTGTATAAATGCACTCCGGTCGCGCCGCGCCCCCTCTCATCGGCCGCCCGCCTGGTCCAAAGGGCTCTGCTTCGACGCGTCGATCGCGCCCGCGGGAGGACTGTGTGGCCTACCGGAAGGGCTCTGCTTCGACGCGTCGATCGCCCCCGCAGGAGGCCTGTGTGGCCTATCGGAAGGGCTGTGCTTCGACGAGGCGATCGACGACCCGGAGCCCTGCGAGCCGGTAGCCGTCACCGTCCTTGACGAGGAAGGCAGCGAGGCCCCGCTTGCGAAGCTCGCCGATGGCCACATAGACGCGGGCCCGGGCCGCGTCGGGGAGCGCACGCTCGCCCTGCCAGCCTGCCTCGAAGAGCTGGTCTGTGGAGCGTGTTTCGCCCTGCTCCATGGCCTCGATGAGCGAGGCGAGGAGGCGCCGCAGCGTGGGGCGCTGCGACAGGTCGACCAGTGGGTGGCCTGGCACGACAAAGCCGAGCCCTTCGCGGTGGGTCAGCCCCTCGTCGAGGCGATCGCGGGTGCGTCGGAGGAGACGGGTCCAGAGGCCCTCGTTCAGGCGCGGGTGGTGGCGGAAGGCCTGGTCGAGTTCGCGTGTGGAGGCGGAGCCGGCGGGCGGAAGCGGGAGGGGCGGGTTGCCGACGAGCGCACCGAAGGCGGCAAAGAGCCGGGCGTGGTGGTGGTCCTGCATGGCGTGGAAGGTCTCGGCGACCTCGCGCCAGCGATGGCTGGCCTCAGTGACGCGGCCCTCTTCGATGAGGAGCAGCGCGAAGACGGCGGTCGTCCAAGCGTAGAGGCGGGGCTGCCGTTCGTCGATGCTGGCGATGGCCTCTTCGAGCGGTGGGCGTGCCTCGTCCGGCCTGCCACGGTCGAGCGCGGAGAGGGCGGAGAGGGTGGCCGTGGTAGCCCTCATGGCGCGGCTCTGGAGGGCGGTGAAGGTGGCTGTGGCTTCGCGGAGCTGGGCCTCTGCCTCGGCGTGCCGGCGCAGGTTCAGGAGGGCCTGTGCGGTGGTGACGGCGGCGCAGGCCCGGTCGAAGAGGTCGCCCTGCCGGTCGAAGGCGAGGCGTGCGCGGAGGGCGTGTTCGAGCGATCGCTCGAGCTGCAGATCGGCGGCCTCGATGGAGGAGAGCAGCCCGTGCGCGCGGGCCTCCGCGATGTGGAGCCGGCTGTCGCGTGCGATGCGGAGTGCCTCGAGTGCGATGGCGCGGGCTCCGTCGGCGTCGTCGAGACCGAGCTTGATGGCGGCCGAGGCTCGGAGCGCGTCGGTGGCGGCGAGGGGGGCAAAGCGGGTAGCGGTTCGGTCGAGGAGCTGGGCGGCCTCGTGAAGCCGGCCGGCGGTGTCGAGGCCGCGCGCCTGCTCGAGGTTGGCCTCGTCGCCGAGCTCGGCGTGATTGACGAGCGGTGAGGTGAGGAGGAGTGCCTCGTCGATGTCGCCCGCCTGGCGATGGAGTCGTGCGCGGAGCAGGCGGCTCGCGGGGTCTGATGCGGAGTCAGAGGCGAGCAGTGCGAGCGCGGACCGTCGCGCCGGCTGTTCGGCGGTGTCGGCGAGGAGTTGCAGTGCCTGCCAGCGTCGCGTTTGCGGGAGTTCGAGCCGCTCCAGCGCGGCGGCGATGCTGTCCCAGGTTGTGCCATCGAGCGGGCCCGGTGCGACGGCGTCGCGTGCGGAGAGGCGGTCGAGATTGGCCGCGAAGGCGGTCGTGAGTTCGGGTGCAAGCACCTGCAGGTTGCTGAGCGCCGCGGCCACGGGGCGGGGGAGGCGGAGCCCCGCGAGGCTCCAGCGGATGAGGTTGAGCGGCACCAGCGAGAGTGCGACCGCTTCGAGGGATTTGCGGCTCAGGAGGCAGCGGTCGGCGAGCTCGCGGAGGGGTGCACCCTCGGGCAATAGCGCGAGCTCGGCGAGGAGCCGTCGCTGCGCTGGCTCAAGGTCGCGGAGCTGCGCGGTGAGCTGGTTCGCGAGGGTTCCACCGTCGAGGTCGGAGGGCAGCCCTGCGAGGTCGCGTGTGGCCTGTTCGATGCGTTCGGCGGTGGTGCCTTGGGCCAGCTCGCGCCGCGCTGCCGCCTCGAGCTCCGGCAGGCCATCACAGGCCAGCTTGAGCGATTCGGGCAGTGCAGCTGGCTCGCTCACCTGTCGCCCAGGTCGAGTCCGCCGGGATAGGCGTAGGAGACGTCGCAGCCGTAGCCGTAGACGGAGAGACCTGCGGGCTGGCCGGCCACGAGGGAGTGGGTTCCGGGCGTGATCGGCAGGCGGACGACCTCCCAGCTGGTGCCGGGGATGGGGTCGCGGGTGGCGGTCACGGTGGCGTCGTCGAGGATGAGCGAGGCGCCGGTGGGGAGCGCGATGCCGATGTAGTTCTGGATGTACCCTTCTGGGACGTAGAAGGTGTAGTCGGCGCGGAACTGCGAGGCGGCGCTGGGGAGCAGGAAGGCGGGGTCGCCGATGCGCTTGAAGGTGCCGTCGCCGAGGGGGCACTCGTTGGAGGTGGGGATGGCGCAGCCCGAGGTGACGCTCCGGCTGCAGTTGCCCGAGAGGCCGGGGTAGAAGGAGCCAACCATGAACTGACCGACGGAGATGGGTGCGTCTGCGCTGACGACGAAGTCGCCGTTGTAGTTGAACTCGACGGCGTCGCCCGCCTCGCGGAGGGTGCGGCCATCGACGCCCGGTATGACGGGGGTGGTGCGGAGGGTGGTGCCGGCGTTGGCGGCCATGACGCGGTAGACATCGTCTTCGGTGCCGCGGCGGGCGAACTTGGTGAGGACCAGCTCGGTGCCCCAGGTGGAGACGGGGTAGAGCTGCTGCTCGAGGTGGTCTGCGGCGCCGGTGTCGTCGGGGATGTAGGAGGCCTCGGAGCCGGAGAAGACGGCGACGGGCTGGGTGGCGTTGATGAGCATGCCGGTGAGGTCGGCTGGGTCGTCGGCGTCGGGATCGTCGCCGTTGTTGCGGTCTGCCATGAGGTTGACCACCTGGCCCTGGGTGAGGGTGAGGGTCTGGGTTCCGCCGGGCGCGATGGCGGGCACGCCGGAGCCTGCGCGGATGCCGGCGGGCGAGGTGACGGTGACCTCGGTGGTGCCGGGCGCAGAGGCGACGATGGTGACATACCAGCGGGCGGAGAGGCGTGCGAAGACGGCGAGGTCGTCGCCCGAGTAGTAGGCCATGACCCGGTACTGGGTGCCGAGCGCGTTGGCGGGCAGCAGCAGGGAGGCGTCGTTGGAGTAGCCTGCGCCGAGGTTGTTGGGCGGGTTGAACTGGTGGACGGTGACGGGGCCATCGGCCTGCACCCGGTAGGCGGCGTTGGAGATGCCTGTGCCGTCGATCTGGGAGACGGCGCCGAGGTTGATGAGGGTGAGGTCGCCGGCGGCGACGGTGCCTTCGAAGATGGGAGCAGCGGAGCCCTGGGTGACGGTCACGTTGACGGAGGAGCGGCCCGGGTTGGAGACCGACACAGCGAAGCCGAGGCCGCGGGCCTCGTTGTCGAGGTAGGTGGCCCAGAAGTCGCAGCCGAGGTACTCCTTGTCTGTGAAGGTGCAGGGGTCTGCGTCCTGGCACTGGCCGGCGACGCAGATGCCGGCGCAGGACTCGAGGGCGGTCTGGGTGGCGCCGTCAGCGTTGCAGGCGACCACATCGTTGCCGCGGCAGGAGAGGGCTCCCGGGTCACAGAGCTGAGCGGTGCAGGCGCCGTCGCGGCAGTAGGGGGTCTCGGTGGGGCAGGCGGTGTCGACGAAGGCGGTGCCGTCGGCGTTGCAGGTGCGGGTGAAGCCAGCGTTCGCGCAGGTGGTGGGATCTGAGGGGCTGCAGAGGGGCGCGGTGCCGACCTCGCAGCTGCCGTTGCGGCAGGTCTCGCCGGTGGCGCAGGGAAGCTCTCGGACAGAGCCGTCTGCGAGGCAGATGCCGGAGATGGTGGCGCTCACGCAGGTGAGCTCGCCGGGGCCGCAGATGCCGTCGTCGGTGTCTGCGACGGTGGCTGTATCGGCAGTGGTGTCAGCAGCGGTGGTGTCGCCGGTACCGGTGTCGTTCTGGAGGCAGCCGCGTCCGATGCAGCCGGTATCCTCGGTGGACTTGGCGGCAGTGCTGTCGGTGCAGGCGACGAGCGGGAGACAACAGAGCAGCAGTGTGGCGCGGAGGTAGGACATGAATCGGACCGGGTGTGCGGGGGAATTCCGCCACCCTAGCGTGAAGCGTAGGGCTGCATTCCTTAATCGGTCTAAATCGCGATGGCGCGATGCAGCATGAAATGGGGCAGGCTCCTGTTTAGGAGAGGTGCGATATGGTGGAAAGTGTCGCCGCCGTGCGGGGCTGAGGAGCCGCGGGTGCGCGGTAGTTGCGCGGGTGGAGCGGGCGTGGTTAACGGACGGTTCGCGGTTGCGCCGCCGCGCGCCGAAAGGAGCCCTCGCCATGACGTTGCATCGACTCATCCCAGCCCTGCTGCCGCTGCTGCTGGCCTGCGCGGCGACCGACCTGAGCAACGGCAAGGCTCCCGATGTGGCGACCGATACCGACGAGGACACGAACCGTCCGGGGCTGAACGACACGACCAACAGTGACGCGAACTCCGACACCTCCGTGGATACCGCGGCCGATAGCAGCGACACGGCGGTGGCCGATACGGAGGCCGATTCGACCGCTGACACCGCCGCCGACACCACGGCGGACAGCAGCGCCGACACCGCGGTGGATACCGGACCTGCTGACACCGGTGCGACGGATACGGGCGGCGACACGGCGGTGAGCTGCGAGGAGGGCGAGACGCTCTATGCCGGTGTGCGGCTGGTGGATCGGAACGGCGATCCGCTCGAGGAGGGCGACCTGCTCGATGTGACGATCGAGGTGATGGGCAGCGGGCCTGCGACGGCCGGTGAGCTGCGGCTGGAGAGCTGGTCGATTTCGATCGATCCGGCCTCCTTCTCTGCGACCGGGCTCGCGCTGAGCGGCGTCTCGGTGACGGGTCCCCGGGCAACGATGCAGACCGATGCGCTGGTGCCGGGCCGCATCACGGGCACAGCGATGGTGGTGAGCACGAGCGAGCTGGCCGGCCTCACGGTGTCGCTGCACCGCGAGCGGTGCGAGCTGCCGCGGTCGCGTGCTGCGGCGGTGCTGCAGGCCATCGGCGGCGGCAGCAAGATCCCCTTCTGCATCGATGGCGCCGCCTACCGCTCGCTGCAGGTGGCGCCGGCCGTCACCCTCCGCTCGACGCAGCAGTATCTGACGGCCAACGGCGCGCGAAACGACCTGTTTGCGGAGAACTTCATCTTCTGCCCGCAGGCACCGACGATTGTGCACCAGGTGGAGCTCTGCATCACCCGCGCGCCGGGCCAGACGATGACGCTGGCGGGTAGCTACGCCGGCGATGCCCGCTGGGAGGTGGACGACTTTGCGCTGTTCGAGACACGGTCGCGCGGGGTGCTCTTTGCTGATGGCTTCACCACGCAGCACCACCCGGGCGACAACAACTTCTGGTGCGGTGCGCTGGGCGAGCCGGCCGGCCACCTCTGCCCTGCCAGCACGGGCTGCGTTGCCTCGCTGCG
>CAIQPA010000190.1 GCA_903873545.1 uncultured delta proteobacterium | reverse complement strand
GCCGTTCTTTACCGTGTCGCCGCAGTTCCGGCAGAAGCCGGCGCCGCAGGTGGCGTTGGTGCCACCGCAGTCAGTGTTGCCAAGGCAGGCCTTGGTGGGCGCGCAGAGCGTGCCCGAGGTGCCGCCGCAGTCGATGTCGGTCTCGGTGCCGTTCTTTACGCCGTCGGTCGCGGTCGGAGCCTGGCAGGCCTTCACCGATCCAGTGCTGTAACGGTATCCCGTGTTGTTCGGGATGCTGAAGGCGCTGGAGGCAGTGAGCGAGTAGGCCGAGCGAGCAACGGTGCCCGCGCCGTTCTCGAGGATCTGCGCTTTGGTCGTTGACGTGGTCGCCAGCGTGCAATCCGCGCAGAAGATGTCCACCGTGTTGGTCCCCTCGTTCAGCGCGATCTGGAAGGTCGCGGTGTCGGAAGCCGTTAACCAGTAGGGCAGGGCCACATAGTTCACGATGAACTTGCGGTTGGGAGCCGTACCGACCGTGGTGTAGCGCACGTCGGAGCTGGAGCTGATCGTCGCATCAGCGTCGAACCAGAAGCCCGCGATGACGGCGTTGGGATTGAAGGTAGAGGGCGATGTGGTCGGCGCCGAGTGGCTGTTGGTCGACGCTGTGTCGAAGCTGATCCAGCCGTTGCCGTTGATCTTCACGCTGTTGTAGGTCGTGCCGAAGAAGTTGAAGCCGAAGGGCAGCGTCACCGCGTCGGAGTGACCCGAGTCGCCCAGCTTCGAGCCGAACGAGGTGGCCTGCGTGCCGGCTGTGATGTTGCCGAGCGAGGCAGCATCGGGCGCCGTCGTGATAGGAGCCGGAGCAGGAGCCGAGCAGACGCCGTCTGCACACTGGTTGCCAGCCGTGCAGAGAGCACCCGTCGAACCGAGGTTGCAGAGACCGCCCGTGCAACCACTGGTCGCGCAGTCCGCGCCAGTGTTGCAAGCCTGGCCGCCGCCGCAGGTGGCGCCGCACTGGCCGCCGCAGTCGAGGCCCGTCTCAGCACCATTCAGTACACCGTCAGCGCAGTTGCGGCAGACGCCGCCGGCGCAAGAGGCACCGAGGCCGCCGCAGTCGGTGTCGGCCAAGCAGACACGCGCAGGAGCGCAGGTAGCGCCGCAAGCAAGACCGCCGCAGTCGGTGTCGGTCTCGCCCTGGTTCTTGACGCCGTCGTTGCAGGTCGGAGCGACACAGGAGGCGCCGTTGGTGGCGTTCGTGTAGTAACGCTTGGCGGTCTGGTTCGGAGTGTTGAAGCTGGTCGAGCTGTTACGCGAGAAGGCAGAGAAGGCCTCCGTGCCCGTGGCATTCTCGACGATCTGCGCGCGGCTGGTGCTCGCAGTGAGCGTGCAGTCCTTGCAGTTGATGTCCACGTAGCCGCCGTTCTCGTAGAGGATGACCTGGAAGGTGGCCTTGTCGGTCGCATCGAGCCAGTAGGGGATCTTGATCCAGTTCACGATGAACTTGCGGTTGGGCGCTGTGCCCGTGGTGAGGTAACGGACATCGGTATTCGCGTTACCATCGGACGGGTCGGCATCGAACCAGAAGGGGGCAATAACCGCATTCGGTGCCGAGGCAGAGGGCGAGGCACCGAAGGGCGGGCTGTCAACCGAGGAGGTGGCGGTGAAGGAGAGCCAACCATTTCCGGTGATGCGCGCCGTGGTGTAGAGCTGGTCGAAGTAGCGGAAGGTGAAGCCGAGCGGGATGGCGGGGGTGATGGTCGCGTCGCCGAGCTTGGCCGTGCCGCCGATGGTGCTCGAAGCGCGGGTGCCGGCATTCTCGTCGTTGATGGAGGCATCCGGGTTCCAAGTCACGGTCACACCGTTGGCCGCGGGGATGGTACCGCCGCCGCAGACGCCGTTGAGGCACTGGTCGCCCTGGTTGCAGGACGCGGCTGTTGCGCCGAGGGTGCAGAAGCCACCGGCGCAGGAGCCGGAGAGGCAGTCGGCGTCGCCGGTGCAGATCTTGCCGCCGAAGCAGGGGCCGCAGTCCGGGCCGCCGCAGTCCACGTCGGTCTCGCCGCCGTTCTGGGTCGCATCGGCGCAACCCGCGCAGAGGCCACCAACGCAGAGGTTGCTGTCGCAGTCGGCGTTGCCGCCGCAGGTCTGGCCCGAGACGCAGTCGGTAGCGCAGGAGCCGCCGCAGTCCACGTCGGCCTCGTTGCCGTTCTTCGTGCCGTCGCCGCAGTTCATGCAGATGGTCGAGCTCCCGACGAGGAGGCACTCCGCCACGCCGGCCGCGCCGGGGTCGCAGTCGCCCACGGTGCCGCAGGTGATCCCGATGCCGCAGTTCGCGCCGCACTCGCCGCCACAGTCAATGCCAGACTCGGCCTGGTTCTTGGTCGCGTCCGAGCAGTTGGGCGCGGCGCAGAGGCCAGGGTACTGGTTGAAAGTACCAATGCGAACGGCCGTGTTCGTGAAGGCGGTCGCGCCGGGGTTGTAGCCCGTGAGCGCAACGAACTCGGGCGTGTTGCCGCCGACCGAGGGGCCCTCGGCGCCGATGCGGACGGTTGCAGCACCGGAGTTGGCTGTGGTGTACATCAGGTCGATGTAGCCGGTGGTCTCGTTGAGCTGGATCTGGAGGCTGACCGGGTCGTGGTCGGGCGTGCTGAAGTAGTAGTCTTCGAGGTTCTGGATATCGATGACGAACTTGCGGTTGGGCGCGGTGCCGATCGTCCCGGAGGTGATCGTCGCCAAGCCCGCGTCGAGGTCACGGTTGAAGAAGGTGACAAAGTTGTTTGGCGTGGTCGGCGAGCCGAGCGGCGCCGAGTAGGTCGTCGTCGGTGCGGACGCGCCGAAGGTAAACAAGCCGTTGGTGCCCAGCGACAGCTCCGTGAAGGTTCCCGTGAAGAAGGGGAAGGAGAACCCGATCTGCAGGAGCGCATTGCCGTCGTCAGTATCGCTGAAGGTCACCGGGGTGAAGCCGGTGGTGGGCACAAGGCTGTAGGCGGTGGCCACGTCGCTAACGCCCTTGGCGATGCTAGGCGCGCAGACGGCGCTGGTGCAGTCCACGCCGCCGCCGCAGTTGGCGCCCGTGATGCCCTTGCCGCAGCTGCCGGCGGTGCAGTTGTTGGTGAAGCAGTCGCCGGCAATCGAGCAGGTCTCTGCGAAGTTACAGGTGCCGCCGCAGATGCCGCCGCAATCGATATCGGTCTCGGTGCCGTTGAGCACGCCGTCGGCACACGAGGTACAGGCGCCGCCTTCGCAACGGTTGGAGGCGCAGTCGCTGTTGGCCGAGCAGATCTGGGCGTCGGTGCAGGTCGAACCGCAGACGCCGCCGCAGTCGATGTCGGTCTCGGTACCAGACTGAACGCCGTCGGTGCAGGTGGAGCAGACTGCGTTCTCGCAGCGGGTGCTCGTGCAGTCGCCGCCGATGATGCAGGCCTGGCCGCTGTCGCAGCGAGCCGCGCAGGTTGCGCCGCCGCAGTCGATGCCGGACTCATCCTGGTTGGCTGTGACGTCCGAGCAGGTGGGTGCAAGGCAGACGCCGACCACCTTGGTGACGGTCTGGAAGCGGGTGCTGGTGTTCACAAGGTTGCGGGCGGCCGAGTAGGCGGCGCCGGGCATGGGGATTCCGAGGGTGCCGGTCATGTTCTCGATGCCGACGATGGCCGTTGCGGTGCCAGAAGCGCAGGTGACGCAGCGGATGTCGATGTAACCGGTGGTCTCCTGCAGGGCGACCTGAACGGTGATAGGCGCGTGGTCAAAGCCGCCGTAGTCGGGGATGTTGTTGTAGTTGACGAGGAACTCGCGGTTGGGCGCCGTTCCGACCGTTGCGTAGGTCACCGTACCACCGGCGCCGGGGTCGAGGTCGCGCCCGAAGAAGGAGACGATTCCGTTGGGCGTGGAGGTCGAGGGAATGGTCGAGGCGAAGGAGCTCGTCGAAGAACCGAAGGTCAGCCATCCGTTCGACGCAATGACCACCTGGGTCTGCGTGGTGTCGTAGAAGGGGAAGGCGAAGCCCAGGGGAATCGGTGAGCTGACCTCGTCGTCATCGATCGGCCCGCCAAGGGTATTGAGCACGGGCGTGCCGGCCGTGATGAGACCGTTGAGGTTGAGCGGGTAGCCGCCCTGCGCGCCAGGACCACCGGCGTCGCAGACCTTGCTGTCGCAGTCGTTGTCGCTCGCGCAGGCGTCGCCCGGGTCTCCCGTCGGAACGCAGATGTTGGAGGCGTCGCAGATACCGGAGATGCAGTCAGCGGTGACGTTGCAGGTCTGGCTTGAGCCGCAGCGGAGGCCGCAGGTGCCGCCGCAGTCGGTGTCGCCTTCGGTCTGGTTCTTGATGCCGTCGAAGCAGGAGACGCAGATGCCGGCGGCGCAGTTGCCGCGAAGGCAGTCGGAGCTCTGGATGCAGGTGATGCCGTCGGCGCAGTTGCTGCCGCAGGTGCCGCCGCAGTCCACGCCCGTCTCGTTTCCGTTGTCCACACCATCGGTGCAAGCAGCAGCCGCGCAGAAGCCGTCGGGGGTGACGGTCTTGAAGCGGATGGAGGTGTTGGTCTTGGTGGCGATGGCGTTGTTGACGCCGGTCGTTGCCAGACCGGCGGTGCCGGTCGCATTCTCGACGCCCTGCGTGCGGGTAGACCCGCCGCCGTTGGTGCAAGAGGTGCAATGGATGTCCGCGGTGTTGGCGGTCTCAGTCAGCACAAGCTGGAAGGTCGACGGCTCGGGGGCGCCGCTGAAGGTATAGTAATCCACGCCGTCAAAGGTGAGGATGAACTTGCGGTTGGGGGCGGTCCCGGTTGTCTCGTAGGTGACCGTGCCGGCCGAGCCGGGGTCGAGGTCGGCCCACCACATCGCGATGAGATTGTTCGGTGTGCCGGTTGCGGGGATCGCGGCCCGGCTGAAGGTCGAGGAGGTCGGGGGCGTGAAGGAGGCCCAACCATTCGAAGAGACGTAGATGTTCGTGTAGCGGTTGCCGTAGAAGTTGAAGCCGAAGCCGAGCGGGATCGCACCAGAGTAGGTCTCGTCATCCATCGGACCGCCCGTGGAGGTCGTTACCGCGACTGCGTTGGGGCCCACGGCCTCGGGCGCGAAGGTGAGCGGCTCCGAGGAGACGGCAAGGTTCGGGTTGCAGACCTGGTTGACGCACGAGGCATTGGCCGCGCAGACGTCGCCGGTGGAGCCAAGGCAGAGGCCGCTGACGCACTGGCCGCTGATGCAGTCGGTACCGACGGTGCAGATCTTGTCGCCCACGCAGGAGGCGCCGCAGATGCCGCCGCAGTCGAGATCGGTCTCGCCCGCGTCAGGTGCGTTGTTCGAGCAGGTGGTCGGGGCGCAGATGCCGCCCTGGCAGAGGGTGCTCGTGCAGTCGGTGTTGTCGACGCAGGCGATGCCGTCGG
Source organism: uncultured delta proteobacterium (assembly GCA_903873545.1). Taxonomy (GTDB): domain Bacteria; phylum Myxococcota_A; class Bradymonadia; order REDH01; family REDH01; genus CAIWGR01. Next base: position 12,984 of record CAIQPA010000190.1, on the reverse strand, counting down.
CGAAGGCAGCGATGCCCTCGTCAACGCGGAGGTCGCAGTCGTCGTCGAGACCATTGGCCAGTTCGGCCATGTTGGTCACAACACTGCCCGTGAAGCTGAAGGAGGCGCCCGTCGTCTGGAAGACCCAGTCGCGCGCAGCAGCCGCCGCGGGGGTGCCGGCAAGACCGAGGTTGCCGTAGGACCAGATGCCCAGGCCGGAGGGGAGGCCGGGTGACGAAGCTGCGCTGTTGAGCACCGGGTTTGCGAGCGGCGTCGTGAGGCTGTTGAGTCGCACGTAGACATCTGTCCGGGTGCGATCCGTGTAGAAGGAGCGAAGGGTAACATTGGCGCAGAGCGAGGGCACCGTGTCGTATGGCGCAGGACAGGCACCGTTGCGGGCCTGGCTCTCCGTGACGAGCTCAATCGTGTTGGCGGGGCCGCTGCCGGGGGTGCCGTCCTGGACGATGTTCAGGATGCAGAGCTGCTGCTCACGCGCCATCAGGCCGAAGCCCTCGACGGGCTCCGCGGCCGGCGTGACAGCATCAATGACAAACTGGGTACCGTCGTAGTGTCCCTTAAAGTCGGCGATTCGGACTTCGCCGCTCCGCAGCTCCGCGGTCCCTACCGGGGTAGGGGTTGAAGCGTCGGGTGCGACGATTCCTCCGTCGGGCGCTGTCGCGACCGGCGTTGTTTGGCTCTCCAGTTCGGGAGAGCTCGTGTCACAACCTACCAAGGTGAGCGATACCAGGCCGATAGCCGTTCCCGCTCGAGACAACGAAAGAATCCACGGACGCATGCAAACCTCCAATCAGGGCAGTTTCGGTCACCCTAGCCAATCGCGCTAGCGATGCAGGAGGCGCTCGTCAAACCGTCAAGCGACGATTTCGTGACACTTTTTCATCACTATTCCCGATCGACCCAAAAAAGTCGTCGCGGAGATTCCCGCAGGGATTGTCGTGCAATCCTAACGGTTTGGCTCTGACGCGGCGCGTTGCAAGTGGCAGCCGCCGCGGCGCGCACTGTGACAAACGGCCCGTGGGGCGCGTTCTCGCACGCCGCCAACCGCGACGCGATCGCCGGCCGCTCAGTAGCGTTCGAAGACCGCGATGAGCGCTCCGCGCGACCGGGCCGGGCTGCCGGGCATCACGATCTTTTGTGTGCCAAACTGCACTTCGACCGGCTGTTCTGCAGCTGGCGGAACATAGACATCCATCGCGGCCAGGAAGGGGAAGCTCTCGAAGAGCCCCACCGGCGTCGCCTCGGTGGTCTGGTTCAGGTTGGTGTCGTAGGCAAAGAGGGCAATCGTGCTGTCTGCGGCCGAGGCAACATCTTCGGTCGCGATGTTGGTGTCGTTGAGGGTGAGCCTGTCGCGGCTGGACAAGAAGGCCCCGTCGCCGCCGAAGACCACGACGGTGCTGGCGCGGTCGTCGAACTTCACCGCAGTCAGGAAAGAGGCCGCCAGGCTGCCGGGCCCCGGGAAGGTCCGCAGATAGACGAGGCCAGCAGAGCGCTCGAAGGGGCGTCGGAAGTAGCGCACCGGGATGGCGCGGGGGTCGGCGGGCCAGACCTCGAACTCATAGAAGGTATCACGCGCACCGATAAAGGGGCCGAAGGAGCCGTCTGCGCCAACCAGGAAGCGGGCATCCGGCAGCGGCGCGAGGCGGAGACCCGTCGTTTCATTCACCTCGTAGATCGACACCGTTGCACCAACCGTAGGCTTGTTTTCGCCGAGCGAGACAACCTTGCCCGAGATGTAGGGAACAGGCTCGTCGATGGCCTCAAGCGTCGCAGGGGCTTCGCCGCGGAAAAAGCGGTAGAGTTCGGCAAAGGAGGCTGGCGCGGTTGCCACCGCGTAGTGGTCCAGCTCGGCGAGGACGGTGTTGGTTGCGCCGGGGATCTCTGCCTGGTCGGTGACCACAAAGTCGGCCGGAGAGGTGAGCTGCAGGGTCTCGATGCCCGAGCCTTCGGGGCCGGGCAGGGCCGATTTCACGACGCTCGCAATGTGGGCGTAGTGGGCCACCTTGGCGGCGTGGTCCGGGTTTCCGAGGTAGTCGTAGCCGATGCCGCCGCCCGCAGAGTGGCCGACGAGGTCAACCTGGGTCGCGCCGCTTGCAGTAATCGCGCGGTCGACGAGGGCATCGAGGTCGTTCAGCGTCGAGGGGGCGCGGGTTACGGTGTTCCAGTCGAAGGCAAACAGGAGGTCGGCGCAGTAGCCGTTGGAGGCAAACCTGCGGGCGAAGCTCTCCCAGGTGTCGCCCGAGGCGAGGAAGCCATGAACAAAGATGATGGGGTTGCGCGTCCGGTCGCATTCCGATGCGGGGAAGCGGGTCGCGGGGCTCTCGTAGAGTGGTGCCTCGGGCGGCCGGTAGGCGGCGACGCCCGAGCCATTGCCCGAACCTGAGCCATCGCCCGAACCCGAACCCGAACCCGAACCCGAACCCGAACCCGAACCCGAACCGCTGTCGGCCGCGTCGACCACCTTTGCCCCCTCGTCGCCGCAGGAGGCCGCCGCGAGGGCGAACAGCAGCAGCGCTGCGAGCCGGCTCATCGGGCGACCGGGCTGCTGCCTTCGTTACCCGAGGCGAAGTAGGGCTTCTCGCCGGCCTCGTGGTCGGTCACATCGACCACCTGGGTGATCTCGGGGAGCTCCTCGCGGATGAGCCGCTCGATGCCATTCTTGAGCGTAGCGTTGGAGCTCGAGCAGCCCTGACAGCCGCCCGAGAGGCGGATGTAGGCGACGGAGTTCACGAGGTCGACGAGGTGGACCTCGCCGCCGTGGCTGGCGACGGCGGGGTTGATCTGTTCGATGATGAGTTTCTGGATGCGGCGGCGCATGGGCTCTCCTGCAGCGGTTGGAAGTGTGGCGCCCCCATTTGCACACCTTGACGCCACGGCGCAAGGCGGGCGCACTCGACAGCGGGCCGCGCCCAGGTCTAGGAGGCGCCATGCAGCGCACCCTCCCCTTCGACTTCCTCGACAAGGTCTGCTTCGCGGCGACCGATGCCGCGCAGGGGACCTCGAATGCGCCCACCTGGGAGCTGGTGCTCGACGGCCACCTGCCTGAGCCGGCGTTGCGTGAGGCGCTGCGGCTGCTGGCGCTCCGCTTCCCGGTCGTGACGGCCACGGTCGCCCCGGAAGAGGGAGACCAGCAGACAGCGAAGCGCTGGAGCTGGGTGTTGCGCGACGCGGCGATTCCGCTCGAGGTCGTCGCGTTGGACGATGCGGACGCGCTGACCGAACTCCGCCACCGGCTCTGCGACCGCTTCGTTGACCTGACGCAGGAGGGCGGCCTGCAGGTTGTGCTCGCGACCCTGCCAGAAGGGCAGCGTCTCTTTGTGAAGCAGCATCACGGTCTGGCCGACGGACGGGCGATGCTGACGCTGCTGACGGAGTTGGCCGGTTTCATTCGTGCAGCAGAGCGAGGCGAGCCCATGACGGTCGCCGCGCCCTACCCGCGTCGCGCGGAGCTCGAGGCCCTCTCGCTTTCGCCGTGGGAGCAGAGGCGCCTCTTCGTCGGCGGCATCTGGGAGTATCTCCGTGGCCTCTGGGCCGGCATCCGGCTGCCCGTCTCGGAGCTGCGCCAGAACCGGAGCCTCGACTACACGGGTGGCAACCGGACGCTTCACCTCACCCGGCCGTCACAACTGCTCGACGAGCGTTCTGCCGCGGCCAAGACAGCGGGCGGGAACCTCAACACGCTCATCATCGCCTGGCTCTTCGAGGCCAACCGGAGGTGGCACACGACGCTCGGTGATCGGCCGCAGCGGGTAAACATGACGCTCATCGCGGAGACGCGGCCCCGGAGCGGGTTCGACTCCTTTGCGAACCACCTGACGAGCTTCATCATCGACCTCCGTCTCGACAAGGTGGGCGACACCCGGGCGCTCATGCTGGCTGCACACCAGCAGCTCCGCGCGCAGGCTGCGCGTCGGGCCCAGCTGCGGCGCTACCTCGTCGAGCGGTGGATGGTGCTGGCGCTCCGGATGGGCGACCTGCGCAAGATGCTCTTTTCGGCCGGCCCGACGGTCATCAACCTCAACCTGAGCAACATGCTGGCCATCCCGATCCCGACCATCGCGGGCGACGGGTGGCGGGTTACGGCGGCGCTGATCTCCACGCCGACCACACCGCGCACCGGCATCGTGCTGACGGTGACCCGGTGTGAGGGCGTTGTGAGCTTCAACTTCAACTACAAGACGACGGTGGTCTCGCAGGGGGCGGTGGAGCAGCTGGTCGCCCAGTTCGCCGGCCTGCTGGACAGCGATTCTGGCGGGCTCTGACTCAGGAGGCGAAGGCCGCTTCGAGCCGCTTCTTGATGGAGCCGGCGAGCCGCTCGGGCTCCACGCCCATGGCCTTGGCGAAGAGGCCGAGCTTGACGACGATGATGGCGGCGCTGTCGGTCATCTCAATGGAGCCCGAGGCTGCGGCGCCCTTGAGCTTGGCATGGTTGCCGTTCCACTCGCAGGAGACGGCGAACTTGGCCATCATTTCCTCAAAGGCCTTCACCTTTTCGATGGCGACCGGGATGGGGAGGGCATGCGGGACGGAGACGCGGACTTCAGACATGGTGGCTCGGAGGCTCGGGTGGGAGGTTGCGCCTGATGCCGCAGCGGGCGCTGAGGGTCAAGGAGAGAGTGTTGCGGCGGGCTGCGATACTATCTTCGCCCGATTGTTTCGGGTAATGCTCGCGTGTTCGATCCTACCTGCCTCGGAGCATCCAGATGAGCCTGAACATTGTAAAGACGATCCACCTCCTCGGCGTTGCCATGATGATGATGTCGCTCGGGGGCCTGGCGCTCCACAGCATGAATGGCGGAACGAAAGAGAACAACCCGAGCCGGAAGCTGGCTGCGGCGATTCACGGCACGGGGCTGCTGCTGGTGCTTGGCGCCGGCCTCCATATGATTGGCGGTTATGCCAGCCTCAACCACGGTCTGCTCGGCGCGAAGCTGCTCATCTGGCTTGTTCTGGGGGGCGCGGTTGCGTTGGCGCAGCGTGGTGCCGGTCCGGCGCGGCTGATCTGGTTCATCGGGCCCCTGCTGGTGGCGGTGGCGGCGATTCTTGGCGGCGCGATGCGCGATGCCGGCACGACGGCCCCTGATGCTCCGCCTGCAGAGGCGAAGGCCGACCAGGGCTAGCCGTCTGCAGACTGCCGGGATGCGCGCGGACGCTCCGGCAGTGCTGCATCTTGGAAGGTAACAACCCCAAATCTGAGAGGGTAGAGCATGCGGATACTGAATTTGTTTGGATGGTCTGCGCTTCTCGCGCTTGCGCTGATGACGGGCTGCGGTACCTCTGCGACGAGCTCGACTGACGGCTGCGAGAGCGACTTCGACTGTCCGGGCGACTTCCTGTGTGAGTCGGGCATCTGTCAGGCGCCGTCGACGCAATGCACTGCCAGCGCCGAATGCGGGCTGGGGCGCCTCTGCGAAGAGGGGCTCTGCGTTCGCGACCCTGCTGCAGCTCCCGGCGACACGGGCGTTGATGCCGATGGCTCGGGCGAAGGCTCTGGCTCGGGCGAAGGCTCTGGCTCGGGCGAAGGCTCGGGCTCGGGCGAAGGATCCGGCTCGGGCGAAGGCTCAGGCGGCTGCGCCGACCTTGTCTGCCCGCCGGGCTCAAGCGCCGTGGACTGCAGCTGCGTCGCGGAGGCGGACTGTGCCGGTGACCTCGATTGCGCGGAGGGCTACGCCTGCATCGCGGGAGGCTGCGTCTTTGAGGCCTGCACGGGCGACGCAGGTTGCGCGGCCGGAAGCCAGTGTGTTGGAGGCCGCTGCGTTGCAACCGGCGACTGCGAGAGCGAGGCCGACTGCGAGGCAGGGTTTGTCTGCTCGGTTACCTCGCGCACCTGCGTGCCGCGAGTCGATTGCTCGAGCGACGCGGCCTGTGCCGGGGGCTTCTGCTTCGGCGGGTATTGTGAGGCGCTTGTGCCCTGTGCATCGGACGACAACTGTTCGCCGGGCACCTACTGCGGCGCGAGCGGCGTCTGCTTTGCCATCCCCGAGTGCGGAGCCGACGGCGACTGCGCGGCGGGAGAGCGGTGTGACTACAACAACTGCGTTGCGACGAGCTGCGGGACGACAGCAGACTGCCCGCCGGCCTGGAGCTGCGAGGCGACACGCTGCTTCCCGCCTCTCCGCTGCGCGACCGCTGCGGACTGCCCGTTTGGCCTTCCCTGCACGGGCGGCGTCTGTCTGAACCCGACGGGCTGCCTGCTCGATAGCGACTGCCGCGCAGGCAACACCTGCATATCGGGTGCCTGCGTCCCGCTGCCCGAGCCGGCCTGCGTCGTCGATGCCGACTGCAACCGGGGCGAGCAGTGCAACATCGGCTTCTGCTCCCCGCGCGAAGGCTGCACCTCCACGCTCGACTGCCTGTCGGGCGAGCGTTGCGATGCGGGGGCCTGTCTGCCTTCTGACGGCAGCTGCACCACCTCGCTCGACTGCGCGGTGTCGGAGATCTGCAGCGGCAGCGCCTGCATTCCCCGGAGCGGCTGCACAACGGATGCATCCTGTGCCGCGGGCTACTTCTGCGATGCGGGCCGCTGCGCCATCTTCTCTGACTGCGCGGTGGACGCCGACTGTGCCGCCGGCCTCGCCTGCGACCGTGGCGTCTGCACCGTGCCGCCCGATGGCTGCACAAGCGCGGCCGACTGCCCTTCGACCTGGAGCTGCACGGCGGGCACCTGCCTGCCGCCTCTCTGCGTCGCCGACGCCGATTGCCTCGCCGGCGAGCAGTGCGCCTTTGGCGAATGTGTGCCGGTGAGCGGCTGCACGAGCAGCGCTGACTGCGCGGCGGGCGAGGTCTGCGACCCGATTCAGCGGGGCTGCGTGGTGGATACGGCCTGCACCACCTCTGCGGAGTGTGGCGACTTCGGCTTCTGCGTGGATGGCGCCTGCGCCAGCTACCGCCCCTGCGACACGGGCGACGACTGCGCCGCCGGCGCCATCTGCCGGCTCGGTATCTGCCAGGCTGCGCCGGACTGCCAGACCGACAGCGAGTGTCGCAGCAGCGAGCGGTGCGATCAGAACCGGTGCGTGCCGACGAGCTGCAGCACTGCAACGCCCTGCCCGTCGGACTGGCAGTGCGTTGACGCGACCTGCTGGCCGCCGCTGCTCTGCGGCAGCGACGAGGGTTGCGCCTATCTGGGCCCCGCCGCGATCTGCACGGACGGCCGCTGCGAGGTGCCGAGCGGCTGCAGCGCATCGAGCGACTGCGGGGTGGGCTGGAGCTGCCTTGCGGGTGCCTGCATCCCGCCGTCGGCATCGACCTGCGCGGTGGATACCGACTGCCCGCCCGGCGACCGCTGCGAGTTCGGCCGTTGCGATGCGACCCCCTTCTGCAGCACCGACTTTGACTGCGGGCCCGGCCTGCGCTGCACCGGCGTTGCCTGCGTCTGGGGCGGGCTCTGCACGGGCGACGGCGACTGCCCGACGGGCGACAGCTGCACCGATGGCGTCTGCCGCTCGACGACGGCCTGCCGCGCCGATCGCGACTGCGTCGCCTCCGACCACGCCTGCCTCGACGGGCTCTGCACCTGGGCACCCGCCTGCACCACCAACGACGACTGTGGCGGTGCGCTCTGCCTCCGCAACGGCCGGTGCGATGTGATCCCGGACTGCCTCAACCTGGGCGACTGCCCCGCCGGCTTCATCTGCGGCACCGACCGTCGCTGCGACCGCGTGGGCACCTGCCTCACCGACGCGGAGTGCGCCAGCGGGTCGCAGTGCGTGGCCTACCGCTGCGCCCCCACGGGCTCGTGCGGCAGCGATGCGGACTGCGCAACGGATGAGTTCTGCAACCGCTTCTCGGCGATCTGCGAGACCATCGCGGCCTGCACGACGGGCGCCGATTGCGCGACGGGCGAGACCTGCGTTGGCAGCCGCTGCACCACCATCGCGGCCTGCGACAACGATGTGGATTGTGCGCCTGGCACCATCTGCAGCCAGGAGGCAGCCATCTGCGTGGCGACCCCCGACTGCATCTCCGATTCGGAGTGCCCCGCCACGACCCGGTGCGACGGGTTTTCCTGCCAGCCCTTTGTCTGCGCAACCGACTCGGACTGTGCTGCCAACGCTACCTGCGTGGCCAACCGCTGCCTGCAGCAGCTCTTCTGCGGCACCACCTCGGACTGCATCTTCGGCCTCGCCTGTGAGAACTTCGTCTGCGGCAACGCGGGCGGCTGTGGCACCGACGCCGACTGCCCTGTGAACCAGAGCTGTGTCTATGGCGGCTGCTACTTCTTCCCGGAGTCTGTCTGCGACCGCGACATCGACTGCGCTGCGAATGAGAGCTGCGAGTTCGGCTTCTGCAACGCGCGGGGCTGCGCCATCAACGCAGACTGCGCCGCCGGCGAGCTCTGCGTGGCCGGCAGCTGTGCTGCGGGCCGAGAGTGTCTGACAAGCGCCGATTGCGGCGCGGGCCAGAACTGTGTGGGCGGCAGCTGCCAACCCTAAGTCAACTGCGGAGGCGAGATGGCATTCGACAAAGAGGTAGAGGAGCGGCTCGAATCCATCGGCCTGCCGTTCAACCGGTATGGCATCGACCCGTACGGCATCTCGCGCGAGCACCTGGCCTGGTTCTACAGCACCATCAAGCCGCTCTACCGCCACTACTTCAAGGTCCAGGTAGAGGGCATGGAGAACGTGCCCAAAGCGGGCCGGGCGCTGCTCATCGGCAACCACTCGGGCGGCATTCCGCTCGACGCTGCGATGGTGGTTGCCTCACTGTTTTTTGACCACGACCCGCCGCGCCACGCCCACGGCATGGTGGAGTACTTTGCACAGAAGTGGCCCTTCATCTCGCCGCTCTTTTCGCGGCTCGGCCATGTGACCGGACTGCCCGAGCATGCAGATCGCTTCCTGCGCGACGAGCGGATTGTGCTGGCCTTCCCGGAGGGCGCGCGGGGGACGGGGAAGCTGTTCCGTGACCGCTACCGGCTGGTCCGCTTTGGCACCGGCTTTGCGCGGCTTGCGATGCGGACGAAGAGCCCCGTCATCCCCTTCGCCTTCGTCGGCGGCGAGGAGGCTGTGCCGACGGTGATGCATGCCAAGCGGCTCGCAAAGCTGCTGGGCGCGCCCTACCTGCCCATCACGCCCTACCTTCTGCCGATTCCGCTGCCCGTGCCCTGCAAGGTGGTCTTCGGGCAGCCGATGTACCTCGAAGGCGACGGCAGTGAACCCGATGATGTGATTGCGCTGCAGGTGGCAGCGGTGCGCGAGCAGATCGAGGAGCTGATGCGGGTTGGGCTGACAGGGCGCGACATGCCCTTCCCCTTCTCGAACGATATGCCCAACCACCTCCGCTGAGCAGAACAGGAGTCGCGATGAAGGTTCTGATCACAGGTATCACAGGCGCGCTGGGGAAGATGGTCGCGGAGCTTTTGACGGCGCGTGGCCACACGGTGCTGGGGCTCGACCGGCGGCCCTGGCCCGATGCGCCCGCGGGCATCACGATGTTTCAGGCCGACATCCGTAAGCGGCCGGCCGAAGAGGTCTTTCGTGTGCACCGGCCCGATGTGCTGATTCACATGGCGACGGTGACCCACTTCTCTGCGCCGCACGAGGAGCGCTACCAGACCAACCTCGGCGGCACGCGGCGGCTCTTCGACTACTGTGAGACCTACGGGGTGAAGCAGGCCGTCTTTGTTGGCCGGCACACCGTCTATGGCGCGGCGGCCGACTCGACGCTCTATCACACCGAGTCGGACCCGCCGCTGGGCGGCTCGACCTTCCCCGATCTGGCCGACCTTGTGGCCGCCGACCTCTATGCGGCCTCGGCACTGTGGCGGATGCCGAAGATGAAGACGGCGGTCTTGCGGATGGTCTACACGCTGGGGCCTTCGCGACGTGGGACCTTGGCCGGCTTCTTGAGCGGAAAGCGTGTGCCTGCGGTGCTGGGGTTTGATCCGCTGTTTCAGTTCATCCATGAGCACGATGCGGCAGAGGCCGTGGTGCTGGCGGTAACCAAGAAGCTTCGCGGCGTCTTCAACGTAGCCGGGCCCCATCCTGTGCCGCTGTCGGTGCTCTGCCGCGCGGTTGGCAAGCCGCACATCCCGATCCCGGAGTCGATGTTTGGCCACCTGACGGGCCGGTTCGGTTTTTCGAACTTGCCTGCTGCAGCGGTCAATCATGTAAAGTACCCGATTGTGGTGTCGGCGGAGCCGTTCGTCGCAGCCACGGGATTCGTGCCTCGCTGGGACGAGGCCGCAACGATGGAGTCGTTTCGATGGGCATGACCAAGCTGTTTGATGGGCTCGATGGGCGCCTCTCGATGCTGCTGTGCGGCGGCCTGTTCTTAGCGGCCTGTGCGGGTGGCGAGGTCATTGGCGAGGCCGATGCGGAGGGTGATGCGGCAGAGGACCTCGGCGCGGAGGAGAGCTCAGACAGCGGCGCGCGTGACACGGGCAGAGCAGACACCGCCACGGCAGACGCAGCCGACACGAACGTAACGGACAGTGGGATGGCCGACACGACGGTGGCAGACACCGCCGACACCAGCGTGGAAGACACTACCATCGCCGACACGACGCCCGAGGAGACCGACGCTGCGGTGCCGGACCCTGCGCTCGCTGGCTGCGGCAACGGTATCGTCGAAGGGGCGGAGGCCTGCGACGACGGCTCGGCCAACTCGAACAGCCGGCCCAACGCCTGCCGCACCGACTGCGCTGCGGCGCGCTGCGGCGACCTGGTCGTGGACCTGGGTGAGACCTGCGACGATGGCAACCTCAACGACGGCGACTTTTGCAGCAACGTCTGCGTCGCAGTGAGCAGCTGGATCTGCTCGGAATGTGCGACCGACGCGGACTGCGGCGGCATCGCGGACCAGTGCGTGCAACTCACGGATGGGCTGCGCTGCTTACGCGCCTGCGCGACGGTGAACGACTGCATCGCCGGCCAGAGCTGCTCGATTCCGGCTGGCCAGACGATTCGGCAGTGTGTGCCGACGTCGGGGAGCTGCGGCGGCTGCGTGGACAGCGACCGCGACGGCTACGGCATTGGGACAGACTGCGCCGGCCCGGACTGCAACGACATCGACGCTGCCATCCACCCGGGCGCGCCCGAGAACTGCGACCTGCGCGACAACGACTGCGACGGCGCGATTGACGATGGGCTGCCGTCGGCGCGGCTCTGGCCCGATACCGACGGCGACGGCTTCGGCAACGGCGCTGCGGTCTCGTCGCGCTTCTGCAGCAACCAGCCGGGCATGGTGGCCAACAACAGTGACTGCGACGATACGCGGGCGACGGTTCGCCCCGACCTGGCCGACATCTGCGACCTGCGCGACAACGACTGCGACGGCGAGGTGGACGAGGATGCAGCGGTGCTGCAGACGTGGCCCGATGCCGACGGGGATGGCTTTGGCGATGCCGCTGTCGCGCCCGTAACGGGGTGCGTGCCCGGCGAGCCGCGCGCGACGGTGGGCGACGACTGCGATGACCTCAACGGCGCCGTCTATCCGGGCGCGACGGAGGCCTGCGACGGCATCGACAACAACTGCGACACGCAGGTGGATGAGGGCGCGCCGACCACCCCCTTCTGGCCCGACGCCGATGGCGACGGCCGCGGAAACGGCGGTGGCGCGATCGTGGAGAGCTGCGCGCAGCCGCCCGGTTATGTGACTTCGACGGATGACTGTAACGACGGTGCCGCCAACATCTTCCCGGGCGCGCCTGAGGGCTGCGACGGGCAGGACAACAACTGCAACGGGCTGCGGGATGACGGTGCGACGGGGTGCCCTTGCACGACCGCGAGCTACGGCGGGCACAACTATTTGGTCTGTGGGTCGCAGTCGCTCTCGTGGAACGATGCGGAGAACTTCTGCGTGGCTTCGGGCTACCACCTGGTGACGGTCTCGGACGGCGGCGAGAACAGCTGGTTGAGCGGTGGCGCGGGGCTCGGAGCGGCATGCTCGAACACATGCCGAGACGCCGATGATGGGTGGTGCGATGATGGCGGTCCCGGGTCCGACTATTCCATCTGCGCGCTCGGCACCGACTGCGGCGACTGCGGGCCGCGGGGCGGGTTCAGCGGCAACTTCTGGATTGGCTACAACGACATCGCGAGCGAGGGTGCGTTCGGCTGGTCGAGCGGGGCGCCGGCGGCCTTTGCGAGCTGGAACAGCGGCGAGCCGAACAACTCCAGCGACGAAGACTGCGCGGAGTTCCGCATCGGCGGAAACAACTGGAACGACCTGAACTGCGGTACGGGCCACCCCTTCATCTGCGAGACGCTGGATTGAGCATCGCCGACCCCACACTGGCCGACCTGCGCCGGAGCTACGAGACCGAGGGGCTGCGCGAAGGTGCAGTTCCCGCCGAGCCGATGCAGCTGCTTCGACTCTGGCTCGACGAGGCGATTGCTGCGGGCTGCCTAGAGCCGACCGGTATGGCGCTCTCCACGGTCACCGCAGAGGGGCGGCCGCGGGTCCGGATGGTGCTCTGCAAGGGTGTCTCGGAAGAGGGCATCCGCTTCTTCACCAACCATGAGAGCGCGAAGGCGGTAGAACTGGAGGCTAGCGGCTTTGCAGCGGTGGCCTTCTGGTGGGACAAGCTGGCCCGTCAGATCCGGGTGGAGGGGCGCATCGAGCGGCTGCCGCAGGCGGAGAGCGAGGCCTATTTTGCAGTCCGTCCGCGGGAGAGCCAGCTGGGCGCCTGGGCCTCGCCGCAGAGCCAGGTGGTTGCGTCGCGCGAGGCGCTCGATGCGCTTCAGGCTGCGGTGGAGGAGCGCTTTGCCGGCGGGCCCGTGCCCTGCCCTCCGCATTGGGGCGGCTACCTCATCCGTCCCGATCGGGTGGAGGCCTGGATGGGCGGTGTGGGCAGGCTGCACGACCGGCTCGTCTGGGAGCTGGAGGGCGCCGGCTGGCGCCGCTCGCGGCTCGCGCCATAGCTGCTGTGCGCACCTGGATCGTAGGCGACCTTCACGGTTGCATGGACTCGTTGAGCGCGCTGCTCGAGCGGCTCGACTTTAGCCGCAGCGCCGACCGCATCTGGCTGGTGGGCGACCTTGT